>NZ_JBFUIQ010000022.1:0-57387 GCF_056401795.1 Peribacillus sp. P4_D6 | reverse complement strand
ATCTTCTCTCATGCGAGAAAAGAACGTATCCGGTATTAGCTCCGGTTTCCCGAAGTTATCCCAGTCTTATAGGCAGGTTGCCCACGTGTTACTCACCCGTCCGCCGCTAATCTCAGGGAGCAAGCTCCCGTCGATTCGCTCGACTTGCATGTATTAGGCACGCCGCCAGCGTTCGTCCTGAGCCAGGATCAAACTCTCCGAAGAAATGTTTGACTTGCTCATTTGCTTTTTCCATAGTGTGTGCTCACTTAAAATTTAACGTTGGCGCTTTGTTTTGTTCAGTTTTCAAAGAGCAATGTCTTTCGGAACAGCTTATTTATAATAACATTTTCATTACTGCAAGTCAACAACTTTTTTAAAACTTTTTAAAGTTTGTAATCTGTTTGCAACTCGTTCGTAACGACAGATATAAATATAACACCATTACGTTAACTGTGCAATACCTTTTATAAAGTTTTTTTGAGATAATGTTGTTTTTCTTTTAAACCCTAGAATCCACTCTATTGAAAGGCATGAAATTATAATTAAAAAACAAAAACCGAATTGGACTTACCAGGATCAGGAGCTACGCCCATGATCCCAGCCATCCGAATTCGGCACTGCAATCAAAACCATTTTGCTTATATTTAGCGATGTCTCATTAAAGGGAATAACAGGACGTCACGTATGGAAGGAGAATTGGTCAATAGCATAACCAAACGGTCAACACCAATTCCAAGTCCGCCAGTCGGCGGCATTCCGTATTCTAATGCCTCCAAGAAATCTTCATCCATTTCATGAGCTTCATCATTACCTTGCTCTCGTTCTTTCAATTGAGCTTCAAAGCGTTGACGTTGATCAATAGGATCATTAAGTTCAGTGAAGGCATTTGCGTGCTCCCTACCTACTATGAATAACTCAAAACGATCTGTGAAACGGGAATCCTCCGGATTTTTCTTTGCTAAAGGAGAGATTTCCACTGGATGCCCATAGATGAATGTAGGTTGAATTAACTTATCTTCGACCTTTTGTTCAAAGAATTCATTTACGATATGGCCGAACTCCATGGATTCCTTAACTTCAATCCCATTTTCTTTAGCAAGCTGCTGGGCTTCTTCTTTACTCATTTCAGTCCAGAAGTCCACACCGGTATATTCTTTTACAGCGTCAACCATGTGAAGTCGTTTCCATTCCGGTTTTAACTCTATCTCATACTCCCCATACTGGATGGTAGTCGTCCCAAGAACTTCTTGAGCTATATGGGCAATCAAGTTTTCCGTTAAGCTCATGATATCTTGGTAATCCGCATAAGCTTCGTACAATTCGATCAATGTGAATTCAGGATTATGCCTTGTGGACACCCCTTCATTTCTGAAAACCCGGCCAATTTCATAAACTTTCTCCAATCCGCCAACGATCAAGCGTTTTAGATGAAGTTCAATGGCAATCCTTAAATTCAAAGGCATATCCAAAGCATTATGGTGAGTAAGGAAAGGTCGTGCAGCTGCTCCACCAGCAACAGAGTGCAATAGCGGCGTCTCCACTTCAAGGTATCCATGATCATCCAAATACCTTCTCATGGCTTGTACAATGCGACTGCGCATGATCAACGTATTTTTGCTTTCTTCATTTGTAATTAAATCGACATAGCGTTTCCTGTAACGCTCTTCAACATCCTTCAAGCCATGAAATTTATCAGGCAACGGGCGAAGCGCTTTAGCAAGGAACACATATTCTTTAGCTTTAATGGAAAGTTCCCCGACTTTCGTTTTGAAGATAACGCCAGTTACCCCTACAAGATCACCAAGATCCGTTTGGTTGAAAATTTGGTAAGAATCTTCCCCTATGTTATCCAAACGGACGTAGATTTGGATTTGGCCGCTAATATCCTGGATATGGGCAAATCCCGCTTTTCCTTTTCCGCGCTTCGTCATGACACGGCCAGCGATCGTAACTTCAATTTCTTTTTCTTCAAGATCTTCTTTTTCTAATTCACCATAAGCACTGATTAACTCTTGAGTGTTATGTGTGCGCTCGAATCTGCTCCCGAAAGGGTCTAGTCCATTATCCATCATCGCTTGCATTTTATCGCGTCTTACCTGCAGTTGGTCATTCAATTCTTCATGACTCACGAAAATCATCTCCATCTTTATTAATAAATGCTTTATATAATTAATCAGAAATTCTTTTGCATAATATTTATTCTTACATAAAGTAAAGGAATTCAACAGCTTTTTATCATAAAACATTGTTTATGTACATATAAAAACTGCCAGGATAACTGGCAGTTTAAGATAAGCGTATTATAGGAAAATAGGAAGGTGATGTCAAATTCAGACCATTTGGATATTTTGTTGCTTCGCTTCCACTTCATCAACTAGTCCATAAAGAAGCTTAACAACATCTTCCCTTGTTTCACATTCATTAATTCCTTTGCGAGCCGTAGCATTCCCTTTAACACCCTTTAAATACCAGGAAGCATGCTTACGCATTTCACGAACGGCGACATTTTCATTTTTCAACGCAATCAGACGATCCATATGAAGAACGCAAACATCCATCTTTTCACGTACTGAAGGCTCATCCATCAGTTGACCGGTTTCAAGAAATTTTACAGTCCGGTAAATCATCCACGGGTTACCTAGAGCTGCACGGCCGATCATGACTCCATCAACACCCGTTTCCTTCAGCATTCTTTCCGCATCCTGTGGAGTTTCCACATCACCGTTACCGATAAGGGGAATATTAATCGATTTCTTCACTTCACGGATGATGTCCCAGTTAGCTTTGCCTTCATACATTTGAACTCGTGTTCTGCCATGCATGGAAACAGCTTTACCACCTGCGCGTTCAACAGCCTGAGCATTTTGAATCGCAAAAACGTGTTCATCATCCCAGCCTATGCGCATTTTTACCGTTACCGGCTTTTCAACAGCATCAACCACCGCTGCAACCATCTCATAAATTTTGTTTGGATCGAGAAGCCACTTCGCACCCGCATCACATTTAGTGATTTTAGGGACAGGACAGCCCATGTTGATATCGATGATGTCAGCAGTTGTATTTTTATCTACAAATTGCGCAGCTTCAACCAAAGATTTCTTCTCACCGCCAAAGATTTGCAAACTTAACGGCTTTTCTCTTTCATCTATATAAAGCATATTCATCGTTCTAGCATTTTTAAGAACGATTCCCTTGTCACTGACCATCTCCGCACAAACAAGACCAGCTCCAAATTCCTTGACAGTCAAGCGGAATGCCGAGTTACAGACTCCCGCCATCGGGGCCAGCACTACCTGGTTCTTCATTTCTATATCGCCTATTCTTAACACGTTGTGACCCCCTATAACATTCTTTCATTTATCCTCAGGTGGCTGAAGCTCCTCAATGGAAATATGAAGAATTTCCGCCACTTCCAGTAAAAATGCTTCTGAAGGGTTACGGTTCCCTCGTTCAACTTCTCCCAGCAAGGAAACGGAAACACCTATCTCCCTCGCAAACCCTTCCTGGGTATAACCCTTTAACTTTCGAAAAGCGCGAATACGCCTTCCCCATTTTTCACCTTCCATAATCGAACTCCTTCTTTATCCGAAATCTGTTCAAGCAGGTCGCTCAAAGGTGCACGCATTTGCGGAAGTGATATATCTGGGTCCACTTCCATTAAAGGCACGATAACAAAAGCCCTCTCGCGCATACGAGGGTGCGGGACTGAAAGAATCTCTGTCTCAATATTTTCATGATTATATAACAAAATGTCAAGGTCTAAAGTACGAGGACCCCACCTGATTTCCCTTTTTCTCCCTAAATCCTGTTCAATTTTCATACAAGCGTGAAGTAATTGTTCGGGTTCTAAATCGGTTTTCACTTTAAGGACAGCATTTAAAAAACAGTCCTGGTCTTCATATCCTATCGGATCCGTTTCATATAAAGAGGAGCATGACACCAATTTGATATGCGGGCTTTCAGACAATAATTGGAAAGCCTTTCGGAATGTTTCAAGGCGATCACCTAAGTTCGACCCTATTGAAAGGTAAGCAATATTTCTCACAATCAGCGTCCCCTTACAATCTCTATAGCAACCGAATCATAATGACCTGCTATTGGAGGATCTGGTTTATAAACCTTGACGGTGCATGTCTCGATGGAAGAATATTTATTAAGCAGTTCAGAGGCAATTTTTTCAGCGACAGCTTCCACTAACTTAAAAGGTTTTCCCTCAACAACATTTTTACACACTTCATATAACTCGCCATAGTTGATTGAGTCTTCAAGGTTGTCACTCTTTCCTGCCTTGGCTAAATCAGTCTGGACGATTAAATCCACTTTAAATCGCTGACCAAGCTTCGTTTCTTCCGGAAAAACTCCATGATAACCGTAAAACTCCATTTTATTCACATATATCTTATCCATATCATTCACCTTTTCCTAATAGAGCATCCATCATCTTTGCAGTCCGTGCCATTTCCTTCACATCATGTACGCGAACCATTTGACAGCCTTGTTGAATGCCATGACAGATTGTGGCGGCCGTTCCTTCCATTCGCTCACTAGGCGGCAGGTCCAGAACATGACCAATCATGGACTTTCTTGATGTGGCTAACAGAACTGGATAACCTAACGATACCAGCTTATCAAGATTCCTCATCATTTCTAAATTTAACTTTAAATCTTTCGCAAAGCCAATTCCTGGATCGAGTATGATGTTTTCATCCTTGACACCTGCATCCTTCACCAACATGATGCTTTCGAATAAATCTTGAAGTACATCCCGAACAAAATGTCCATATTCCATATTACCCCTGTTATGCATCAAGATGATCGGCACCTTATATTCCGCAGCAACCTTCGACATCAATGAATCGGCTTTACCTCCCCAAATGTCATTTAATATATGGGCTCCTGCTTTTACCGCCGCTTCCGCCACTCTTGATTTATACGTATCGACCGATATTGGAACCTCAATATTACGGGATATGGCCTCTATAATCGGGGCGACTCTCTCTATTTCCTCTTCCTCCGATATCCTCTCATAATTAGGTCGGGTGGACTCTCCGCCTACATCCAATATATCCGCTCCATCGTTGACCATCCGTTCAGCATGCTTCAAAGCAGCATCTATCCGATTATATTTCCCGCCATCCGAAAAGGAGTCCGGCGTAACATTCAAAATCCCCATAATTAAGGTTTTAGTGCTGTAATCCAAATCAAATGAACCGCATTTTATTTTTGACGCTCCAGCTAATGACATCCAACGTTCTCCTTCACTTAAAGAAATCTATATATACGAGTTTACCCATTTACACAGGCATAGTGCAAGCTCCATGAAGATTCGGAACACTTCTGCAGACATTACTGCAAAAAGAAAAGCAAAGCCCCTAAGGAACTTCGCTTCTCATTTTTAGCGTCTTGTCTTACTCAAAGTTATATAATGGCGTACTTAAGTAGCGTTCACCATTACTTGGTATGATGGCAAGTACCTTTTTGCCTTTTCCCAGTTTGTCAGCCACTTTAACGGCAGCTGCGATTGCACCTCCAGAAGAAATTCCGCCAAGGATTCCTTCTTCTTTTGCTGCGCGGCGTGCATAATCAAAAGATTCCTCTGTATTGACTTGAATGATTTCGTCATAGAGATCTGTATTCAATATAGTTGGAATGAAGCCTGCTCCGATTCCTTGGATTTTATGAGGTCCCGGAGTCCCTCCTGATAATACTGGGGAATCCGCAGGTTCAACAGCGTAAATTTTAATGTCAGGGAATTTCTCACGCAGGACTTCACCGGCACCTGTAATGGTTCCGCCAGTACCGATTCCGGCAACGAATGCATCCAGGCCTTCATCTCCAAAGGCTTCCACGATTTCAGGGCCTGTAGTGTTCCGATGTACTTCAGGGTTGGCTTCGTTTTCGAATTGCTGTGGAATGAAGTAACCTTTTTCTTTAGAAAGCTCAGTCGCCTTTGCGATTGCACCCTTCATTCCTTCTGGCCCAGGAGTAAGAACTAATTCTGCGCCATAAGCGCGAAGCAAGTTACGGCGTTCCAAGCTCATCGTCTCCGGCATAACCAGAATTGATTTATAGCCCTTTGCCGCAGCTACCATCGCCAGGCCTATTCCAGTATTTCCGCTTGTAGGTTCAATGATCGTATCACCTGGCTTAAGGGTACCATTTTTTTCTGCCGCTTCGATCATCGCAAGGGCGATACGGTCTTTTACACTGCTGCCTGGGTTAAAATACTCAAGTTTCAAATAAATATCTGCACTGTTTTCATTTTGAAGCTTGTTTAACTTAACAATAGGTGTTTGTCCAATTAAATCGATTACAGAATTAGCTATACGTGCCATTTTCTCCACTCCCTTATCATTTCAATACCGAGTATGTTTATTGGTTTTATAATTTTAAAGTTACCAGTTTTAATAGTTCATTGTCAATGATTATATACTATATTCTAAATTTTCTCACACAACCATTGACCTACTTTTCTTCCTTCAATCCATAAAACCATTCTACATCAAATTCGTCCCAGAAAATTTTCCCTGAGACCGGTGCCTGAATCTGTTCAAGAGCTATTTGGCGGCGAATCTTGTCTTTAACTTCGTCATATTCATATTGCTTGCCCTCTATTCTTTCATGCAGGTAGAGAACGGCCCAGCCATCCTCCGTTTGGATTGCATCACTCCACTTTTTAACCTTCAATTTCTCGGCAGCGGTAATGTATTCCTTGGATACTTGCTCGTTATCCTGTGATATATAACCCATGTCGCCCCCTTGATTGGCAGTAAATTCATCAAGGGACTTTTCCATCGCCAAGACTTCAAAGGAGACACCTTTCTCCAGTTCACGTATGACTTGGTCTGCCTGCTTTTTTGTAGACGTGGTAATATGGGAAATATGGAAAGCAGTAGGGATTCTATAGATATCCTTATTATTATCATAATAATTCCGCATTGCCGTTTTGGAAACCGAAACGTCCTTGGTGAGGAGCTTCTCGAGGAGGAGACTCGACTGAATTTCCTGCCTCAATTGATCGTTACTTTTATTAAGGTTCTGACCGGCAGTCCCATACATCGTTTTCATCATTTTAAGTTCACGATCTAGCTCTTCATCCGAAATTTTCACTTTGTATTTTTCAGCTGCCTGTTTCACTACCTCTTTATCGACCATTTCCTCAAGTACATCTTCCCCATATCTTTTTTCGAGCTCATTCATCCATGCGTCCCGGGAAATATCCTTCGACCCGACCTTCGCGGCCGTTTCTTCCCCAATGACGGTTTTTGAAATGATTAGTGGTTTTATGACAAAGATAATGATAGTCAATAGGTTCAACAAGGCAAGGCCAGCAATAATCGCCCGAAGCTTGTGTTTTGGCAAACCCTTATCCCCCGTACATTATTTTTTGGTTTCCGCTTCCAGTTCCTCAAGTTCTTCCTTAGAGAATTGGTAGGTCTGATTACAAAAATGACAATGCGCCTCCGCTTGTCCGTCTGTATCAATAATATCCCGAATCTCAGCCTGCCCCAGGCTGATCAATGCAGTCGCAATTCTTTCCCTTGAACATTGACAGGAGAATTGGACATCCATTTTTTCTAATATATTCACATTGCCCTCACCTAAAATTTCGGTTAGGATTTCTTCAGGAGTCATGCCGTTTTGAATCATCTTGGAAACAGGAGTAATCGTGCTTAGTCTTTTTTCGATTTTCGAAATCGTATCTTCGGATGTACCCGGCATCAACTGAATGATAAATCCGCCCGCTGCAAGGATTGAATTATCCGGATTCACCAGGACCCCAACACCCACTGATGAAGGCACCTGTTCGGAAGTAACAAAGTAATAAGTGAAATCTTCACCCAGTTCTCCAGATACAAGCGGTACTTGCCCTGAAAAGTAATCACGAAGACCAATATCTTTCACAACAGTCAACAAACCATCGGTACCCACCGCTTTCCTGACATCCAGCTTACCTTGCTCATTCAAATCAAAGTGGGTTTGCGGATGTGTGACATATCCGCGGACTTCCCCCTTTGCATTGCTGTCGACCAGGATGGATCCAATCGGACCACCACCCTCGATTTTAATCGTCAGCTTTTCTTCACCTTTTAACATTCCACCCATCATAACGCCTGCCGTCATAGCCCGTCCAAGGGCAGCCGAAGCAGTGGGCCATGTATAATGGCGTCGCTGAGCTTCTCCTACGGTGTCTGTTGTTGAAACAGCATATGCACGAACCTGTCCTTCATAACCTAACGCCTTTATTAGATAATCCTTCATTTATATTGCTCCTTTCATGCTTTGTGTTACTTCTTCACTTGCTCACGATTACGTTTATAAATCAGCTGCAAACCCTTCAAGGTCAAAAATGGCTCCACAACGTCAATAACAGTAGACTCATTAGCAATTAAGGTAGCCAGTCCGCCTGTCGCTATTACCGTTGGTTCTAGATTACTTTGCGCTTTAATTCGATTAACGATTCCTTCTACCTGCCCAACATACCCATACAAAATGCCAGCCTGCATGGCGGACACCGTATTTTTCCCAATAATCCCTTCCGGACGGCTGATTTCTATTCTCGGAAGTTTGGCTGCCTTTGAATAAAGTGCCTCGGTAGAAATATTTATACCCGGGGCAATGGCTCCGCCCATGTATTGTTTATCCTCATTTATGTAGCAATATGTAGTTGCCGTACCAAAATCCACGATAATGAGAGGGCTTCCATATTCCTGAATGCCAGCAACAGCATTAACGATTCGGTCCGCTCCCACCTCACGGGGATTTTCGTATTTAATATTCAATCCAGTTTTTATTCCAGGCCCAACTATAAGCGGTTTAATTCCAAAGTACTTTTTACACATGCGTTCAAGCGCAAACATAATTGGCGGAACTACCGAAGAAATAATGATTCCATCAAATTGATCAAACGCAAGACCTTCATGCTGCAGTAAAGACTTTATGATCATTCCATACTCATCTTCTGTCTTGTGACGGTTAGTCTCAATTCGCCAATGATATTTTAAAATATCTTGATCGTATACGCCTAATACGGTATTCGTATTCCCAACATCCAATACAAAAATCATCGTTTCATCACTCCGGTAAATTATTCTCCAACATCATACCACACTGTTATTTCCCACGCTATTAGTCGCACTTTTCGGAAGGTATCCCAGGAACTTTATCATAATTAATTTAAGAGTTAAGAAAAGGGTATTTCCGAGGCGGAAATACCCTTTTGAATTTAGTCGATTAAGACTTTTTATTGTCGTCTTCGTTCGGGAAGGAAAGCGGCTGATCTTGAGGTGCACCTTCTTTGATTGGAGGAGTATTCAATCCTTCCTCCGTTATTTCAAGGTCCTCAGGTCCTCTTTTATCCAATGGATCTAATAGGGCCTCTTTTTCTTCCTTCTTCTTATTGATGTTCACCTTGACATTCTCATCAGTGGTGAGATTCCCATTCAGGGCCGTATAATCCCGATCTGGCAATTTACCATTATGGAATAAACCTTTGATTTGTTCAGCATCAAGTGTTTCCACTTCAAGCAGGGTTTTTGCAACCAAATCAAGTTTTTCACGATTTTCAGTAAGGATTTTCTTACATCTTTCGTAAGCTTCCTTGATGATACGTTGAATTTCAAGATCGATTTCATATGCTATTGCATCTGAATAGTTTTGATCATTGTTGAAATCGCGGCCTAGGAAGACCTGACCTTGAGAATTACCGAATTGAAGCGGTCCGAGCTTGCTCATTCCATATTCCATAACCATGCTACGAGCTATGCCCGTTGCACGCTGGAAGTCGTTATGCGCACCGGTACTCACTTCTCCGAATGTAACTTCTTCGGCTACACGGCCACCCAATAGTCCTACGATTTTATCTTTTAGCTCAGGTTCCGTCATGAAGAAACGATCTTCTTTCGGCAGCATAACTGCATAACCGCCGGCTTGACCACGAGGGACAATCGTAACTTTATGAACGACCTCGGCATCATCCAGAACCAGCCCAATAATGGTATGGCCTGCTTCATGCCATGCTACGATATTTCTTTCCTTTTTGGAAATGACACGGTTTTTCTTGGCAGGTCCGGCAATAACGCGATCCGAAGCTTCATCCAAATCGGACATGTCGATCTTCTTCTTATCTTGACGGGCAGCAACAAGCGCCGCTTCATTCAGTAAGTTTTCAAGATCTGCACCAGAAAATCCTGGAGTACGCTGAGCGATCGCTTTCAAATCGACTGTTTCCGCTAATGGTTTATTGCGTGCATGCACTTTCAGCACTTCTTCACGGCCTTTAACATCAGGGCGGCCTACCGTTATTTGACGGTCAAAACGTCCCGGACGCAATAATGCCGGATCCAATACATCAGCACGGTTAGTCGCAGCAATGATGATGATTCCTTCATTACCACCGAAACCATCCATTTCCACCAGTAATTGGTTCAATGTCTGTTCACGTTCATCGTGACCGCCACCTAGACCTGCGCCACGTTGACGACCGACTGCATCAATTTCATCGATGAAGATGATACATGGTGCGTTCTTCTTAGCATTTTCAAACAAATCACGAACACGGGATGCACCGACACCCACAAACATTTCAACAAAATCAGAACCACTGATTGAGAAGAAAGGAGTTCCGGCTTCACCAGCTACTGCTCGTGCAAGTAAAGTTTTACCTGTACCAGGAGGCCCGACTAAAAGTACCCCTTTAGGAATACGGGCTCCAAGCTCGGCATATTTGCGAGGATCTTTCAAGAATTCAACGACCTCGACAAGTTCCTGCTTTTCTTCGTCCGCCCCGGCAACATCATTGAAGCGAACTTTTTTCTTATCATCATTATACAATTTCGCCTTACTTTTCCCGAAGTTCATGACACGGCCACCACCGCCGCCCTGAGCTTGGTTAAGTAAAAAGAAGAAGAGGATAAAAATGATTACAAATGGAATGATGGAAGTGAAAAATGTCACCCAGCCACTTGTTTTTTCTGGAGGTTCCACAGTGACGATGTCCTTACCCAACTTGGTTACGGCATCATTTATCCGACTTTGCGAATATTCACTGAAAGGCACGTACGTCACAAAGAATTTGTTTTCCTCATAACCTTTGAGCTTTCCTGTGATTTCAAATACACTGCTTTCGGGCTGCATCGTCAGTGCAGTAACGTCCCCATTCTCCAAATGCTTATAGAATTCATCTTGGGTCATTTTCTCCGTTGGTTCATTGTTATTATTAAAAATGCTTACAATCCCAATGATGACCAAAAAGATCAGTAAATAAAATATGGTATTACGGAAGATCCGATTCATCCCTTACCTCCTCCCACGGGTAAACAAACTATAGTAAATACTATCATATAAAATTAATGAATTACAATAATTTAACACCGCTGTTTTTATCTGGTCTTCCCTTTCAAACAGGTACGATTAATTCGAGTAAATTTCGGGCTTCAATATGCCAATATACGGGAGATTACGATACTTTTCCGCAAAATCAAGACCATATCCGACAACAAATGCATCCGGAACGATGAACCCGGCATAGTCCGGAGCGATATCCACTTTCCTGCCTGTTGGTTTATCCAATAAGGTAACGATTTTAATTGATTTTGCTTTTCGATAACGGAAAAGTTCCGCAAGATAGCTAAGAGTCAAACCGCTGTCGATAATATCTTCGATGATTAAAATATCCCGGCCTTCAACCGATGTATCAAGATCCTTGATGATTTTCACTTCACCGGACGATACAGTGGAGTTACCATAGCTCGAAACATCCATAAAGTCCATTTCAAGATGTGTATCCACACGTTTCAGTAAATCTGACATAAATGGCATGGCGCCTTTCAGCACTCCGATGGCCAACGGGAACTTACCTTGGTAATCAGCTTCAAGCTGCGCACCCAATTCCCTTATTTTCATTTGAAGTTCTTCCTCTGATATTAAAACTTTTTCAATGTCGTTTTGCATGGTCATTGTAATTAATTGCCCCCCATGAAGAATTAAGCTTTTTTATATTCTAAGTAAATTAAAGATTTTTCATCAGAAATTATATCCGGCTCAACATTCGACTTCTTTAAACCGGGCAGCCAAATCGCCGTTCCCGTTTGATCGATGATGACCGGCCACACATTTCTTTCTAGCATCGGGATCTTTTCATTAATAAAAATATCCTTTAACTTTTTAGTTCCACCTAATCCCTTGACGGCCATCCGTTCGCCTTCATTCCTGGTTCGGACTGTAAGCGGAAACTGAACAGCTGATTCGGGAAGAATAAAAGAATGATTTCCCCTAAGTACCGGAATTTCTTCTTTTATATAGTGCGCTTTAATCTTATATCCATTCGGAAGAATAGTCTCACCGGGAATTTGTAATTTTAGGGAATATTCACGGCTTTTTTGTCGAAAAAATCTAAACGTGCAAGTTTGATATGATTTTTCCGCAATAAGGCCCTCCGGAAGATGCAATTCTGCAGATGGTTGAGGATTCAAAAACAAAACTAAAAGTTGGTCAATATGTAATGCCGAAAGCGATGAAGGTCTCTCCAAATAAAGATAGTTTAATATTAGTTGAATCGCCCTTCTTTGTAAAGGTTTAGGCATCGCGAGAACCTTATCAATCTGAATAACCGCTTGATCTTTATCCTGCTGGATCCAAACCTCGGACATTTTGCTTGAAACCAGGTTCAAAAAAAACTCTTCATCTTCATATAGCTCTTCACTGAATCGTTGAAAATGCTCATGAACCTTTCCATTTTCTTTCTTTAAAAACGGAAGAACTTCATGTCTAAAACGATTTCTTGCATAGACACCCGTTTCATTGCTCGGATCAAACCTTGGTTCAATATCATGAAGGCCCGCATATTCGATTATTTGACTTTTCGTGATTTCAAGAAAAGGCCTGATCAGATCCCCTGTATGAAAACGTCTCTTTATAGGAATACCCGCTCTTGCCTTGCCTGTCGCCCCTCTTGTTAAACGCATGAGCATCGTTTCTATTTGATCATCTCCATGATGCCCCAGGACAAGCGTGGAGGCTTGATGCTTATCCATCACTTCCTCATAGAAAGCAAAACGCAGCTTTCTTGACGTTATTTGTGAACTTTCCCCCGTCTGTTCCATCCGGGCAGGAACATCGATCCTTTTTCCCTCAAATGTAATGCCCCACCGTTCACAAATATGCTCGACATATTTATAATCCCCATAGGATTCTTCACCACGAAACATATGGTCAACACTTGCCACGATCATCTCGTAATGAAAAAGAGGTTGAATTTCCTTAAGGATATGGAGAAGCACCAGCGAGTCCGGTCCTCCGGAAACGCCTATTAGCAACTTCGAGTTTTCCTTAATCAATTCGTTTCTATAAATGGTGCTCAGAACTTTTTCCTTTAACATACAATCTTCCTTCTTTATGGACAGGCATTAGTTTTATACGATTGAATCCTGAAATGGTTTCAACCATTTCATGGCATTCACCTAATAACTATATCATAACAACTGTTCATATATGTAAAGAACATAGAGCATCGATATGATGGCAACCAGCAAAAACGTTTCAAAAAAACCGCCGCTTTTCTTTTTTGATTGGTTTTGGGACCTTCTTGCTTGTCTTGTTGAAGGCTGCACGGTTTGCTGCTGACCCGTCGCTGTCTGGTTCGGGTCCTTTTTCTTCGAATGATTTTGCTTACTTAGCACCGTTACCAGATCCTCCCGCATTTGGATGGCTGAGTCATACTGTCCGCGGAGCGCCTTATCCAACATCTTCCTGTATGGATGCAATTCCTTTTTCTGCTTAATTAAGTCGTTAAGCTGTTTATACCCCTCCCCTTTCTTCTGGAAACGTCCGGGATAGGCAGAATTGATTATAATCATTGCTACAGCGAACAAGTCATATTGCGGATCGGCCTTTCTTGATCCAAGTCCCCAGTACCCCCTGTCAAAAAACTCGGTGAATTCTTTAACAGACCGCCCGATCAAGGTGGTTCCGCCAACATCCACGCACCGTACCTTATAGGCTGGTGATGTCACGATCAAATTCTCGGGTTTCAAATCACCGAACACCCAGCCATTGGAATGCAAGGCAGACAAGCTTGTTAAGAGCTGAAGCATCAAGACTCCAATCCATGACGACCCTTTCTTATCAATGAAACGCAAAAAATCGTGTCCATGGATATATTCCATGACATAAAAAGGGAGCTGCTTTCCTGTTTTCATGAAATCATCCGCTTCCAAAAAGGAAGGTCCAAGGGTAGACCCCTGGACCTTTGAAAAGGATTTTAGGATATTCATCTCCGAAATAATGGACGTCCCATTATCACTGAGCTTTAAAGCATAATGACGATTTCCGCTTTCAACCAAATAAACGATCCCGTTCGCTCCACACCCCAATTCCTTAATTATTTTGTACTGGTTTTTATTCCATTTTCCAGTGACCAAACTGCCAGGCAGAAGTTTACATTGATTCCTCAAAGTATTGTTCATCATCATGTGATAACAATCCCCTCAATGAACGTTTTTTATTGAAATGAGTTAAAGCTTCACGAATGGCTGGACCTGTCGGAGTGAGTCCCCCTGTACTGAGCTTAGGAAAAGTTGCCGTCAAGGCTTCGAGGTTCGGGGTCCAATCCAGCAACTTTTCAACGTCATTTCTTTTCCCAGGAAATACGAATACGGAAAAACGGCTGTCACCCATCCTTGCATTCATACTAAGGGAAAGATCTAATAAGGAATCTTTTACTGTAGGCAATTTATGTTTCATGCTTGCACTGGTATCAACAAGAATCAGTACTTCGAGCTTGCTTGTTTCCCCAAGCTCATCGACCACCTCCATCACCTCTCCCCGTTTATCCGGCGGAAGATCCTCCATCGTTTTTGAATCTCCTAGTATTTGTTGAAGTTCGCGATTGATAACTCCCTGTATCGTTTGAGTCATCGCCTTTTGTGTCACCATCTGGACGGTTTGGGACAACTGCTGCGAATAGACTACTTGACTTACGCCACCTCCTGAACCAGCAATCTTCTCGATTTCCTTAAGTCCCTTTTCATCTATCACATCATTTTCCATTACACCTATGACATTGATGGTTATGCCTTGCTCCCTTGCTAATTCAGCCATGGCAGACGGCTCCTCACCATGATTTGAACATCCGTCGGTTATAAGCAAAATCTGTCTTAATGTTCCTGCTTTCATGTTTCGCTCTCCCTTCCTATCAATTTGTTACCATAATTGACTAAAAAAGGGGAAATTATACGCAAAGGACATTACATCAAGTCATATCATGGAGAGTAATGATTGAAAAGAGTTCATCCCTTCACCTTTTATCCTTCTTCCATTTACACCACCTCATTTTGGGTTTTATTTATTTTATATATAAACGGCCCCTACTGGGCCTTTTTACGTTTTGGGGAAACGGGAATGGATGCCCATTTCGGTGTGTTATGCTTTATTTTCGATGTTACCACTGTCATGTCATCATCTATGATGCCTTTCGTTCGGATGACCTCTTCCAATATTAAATCAGAGATTTCCTGCGGATCGTCAGTTTCCATTTCCTTGATTTTTCGTTTTAGCCAGAACTCGATATTTTCGACATGTGAGGGGCCATCGAACACTCCATCGCTCATCATGATTAATATATCCCCTGCCTTCAGCTCTTCTGATACTACATCAACATCGAAATCCTGGATGATCCCCATGGGGAGGTTACTTGATTCAATTTTTATTATCCTATCCCCCCTTTTAATGAAACTCGGTATCGAACAGATTTTTAAAAACTTAGCCTTTGCGTCCTGAAGATCAATCATTGCCAAATCAAGAGTCGAAAATATTTCATCGGTAGTGCGTAGAGATAATACGGAGTTTACGGATTTAATGGCTATTTTTTCTTCTATTCCCGATTGTAAAAATTTTTGTAGCAGCTTCAATGTTTCTGTACTTTCAAAATGGGCCCTTTCCCCATTTCCCATTCCATCACTGATGGCTATTGCGAATTTGCCGCAGCCAATTTCCATGGTCGTAAAACTATCTCCTGATACAAGCCCTCCCCCCTTGGCAGCATGAGCCACACCCGTTTCGACCGTGAATTTTTTTGCTGACCTAAATATCACCTCACATTGCCCGCTTGGATACGTTGCACACTCTTCTGAATGTACGACTATCGTTTCCCCTAAAATGTCTGAAAGCATAGGTGCAATCAACTTTTCACATTCCCCTCTGCCCTGGCAGTATGGGACACTCATCTCTATATCAACATTTCCTTGTTCTAGACTGTATATTTCCACATGGCCTATGTGCAGGCCAAAATCCTGGATGGCTTCCAAAATGGATTCTTCATGTACATGATGATTCTTCCTTTCCCTTTGTATTTCTTTTGCAAAATCATCCATTACTGCCGAAACGCCCCGCAGTTGATCCGCCACTAGCTTCCGACTTTCCTTCACCTGCCTTTTTAATTTTTGGTTAGCTTCAAAATAAGTGAGCTCCTGTGATATCGCCCCAATCACCTGAGGCCCGCGACTGCAATATTTCCCCCATTCTTTCGAAGTTTTTTGTGGGAGCTGACCATTATTTTCACTTAATTGAAGCATGATTTCCTGCATGCCGTCATAGGTTGTATTAAAGTTCTTGGACCAGCATTGTTCCTTTTTAAAACAAAGCTGGCACGTCTTTTCCGTTACATTACTTAAGAAGTAGTCGAATTCTTTCTCATCTTCCTCCAATCTTCCCCTTTCATCCACTTGGGAAAAGCTATTAGAGAGCGCCTCAAATACATGTGAGAATTGCTCCACCCTTTGAGCGGTGACATCCCTCACTTTTCGGGCATACTGCTGCTGTTCATCAGAATTCTCGACTGTTCCCGGTATATGTTTCGCTATTTTGTTGATGATGGATGACGGTGTCAATATAAATAGGGCCACAGCTATAAGTGATTCATAAAGGGTCACCATAATATTATTGGTGCCCTCACCATATAAACCTATCAGTAATGTAGCAATCAAGAGGCCGCTAGCAACCCCTATCTTTCTTCCCTCCTTCAACAGTCCGCCCAGAAGCCCTGAAAATGCGAGAAGGCTCATTTGATATAGACTGGCAATACTCGCCAAGCTGAATATCAATCCAGTAACAACACCTACAGTGGAGCCTATGGCGGCCCCTCCCGCCAGCCCGAAGAGGAGGACCAGGTATCGCGAGAATATATGGTCGAGTGATAAATCGTATATCATCCAGCCGATGGTTCCGGTCATCACCGAAGCAAGCAAGATGATGATGCTGACAATTTCCTCCGTCTTTAATGACTGGGACTTTGTCCTAACGGTCAGCATCGGGATGGACTGTATGAAGATTAAAGTTAAAATCATCGCGAGTCCCGCCTCTACTCCTATCATCATCAAGTCGTACAGCTGAATCGTTCGAAATACCAGATATTGCTCGGCCAGGTTGACCAGGAATAGTGAAGCGAAGACGTACATCGACATCGTCTTGAATTGTCCTTCCACGGCGGGCTTCTTGATCTTATGAAATAACAGGAGCAGGAACGCCGATGCAAAGATGACTAAACTATTCGAATAGTGAACGGTCAGCCCACCTGCAATCAATCCGAATAAAGCCAGTGGAGCCCTATCACGTCTCATGAGAAACACGGCTGCGAAAAACGGAAGTCCAAATGGTGCCAGCTGCGAAAGAATTAAAGCCCTTCCTAATAAAAAACCGATAATTGCTAAAGAGATACCTTTTTTTATGAATATGTCTTCACTCTTCATTTGCAGTTGTTGGATCCAATTGATGGCCCCTGCCTTCGCTTCTTTTAACTGAACATCTCCAAGAGGTTCCATCATAGGTCTTTCCACTTTTTCCATTTCAACACCCCATTCGTATTAGTGATTTTTATTATAAAGAGGGCTTGTCTATTTTTTTGTCAGAATTTTATAAGCGGATAAGAAAAACGTTCGACGAAATTCTTCTTGAATAATCATTTGTATACAGGTTTTTGTGCCATTTTTCCCAATACAGAAACGGGTGTTCTTTTTTTTTTGAAGAAAAGCAAAGTTTTTAGGTTATTTTTGCGGAAAATAACACGAATAAATAATCAGGAAATGGAAACCGACAAACTTTAATATTTTTGTTGACATTTTTTCTTCACGAATGTAAGATATAACTTGTGCTTCAGTAGCACTTACCATTATGGCGGCGTAGCTCAGCTGGCTAGAGCGTACGGTTCATACCCGTGAGGTCGGGGGTTCGATCCCCTCTGCCGCTATCTTTTATCATGAAACTTACGGCCCGTTGGTCAAGCGGTTAAGACACCGCCCTTTCACGGCGGTAACACGGGTTCGAATCCCGTACGGGTCATCAAATACAAAAAGCGCCTCTGCACACTTATATCAGTAAGTGTACGGAGGCGCTTTTTTCATGTCGTACTATAATAAAAGAAGACAAGCCGGCAAGCTTGCCTTTATCTACACTATGAATAATTTCACAGGAAAAGTTGCTAAACTATTATTTTTCAGCAGCAGTTTTATCCGCGTCTTCCTCCTCGACCTCCCCGTTTCGTTTCGGTGCTACGTTTTAGGGTCGTTAAGCGGTCTTCGCTATCTTTTAAGAATTTAGCCATTTTTTGCTCAAAGTTTTCTTTCGGTTGGAAACCATTGCCTTTCGAGCGGAAGTCTTTGGAACGGCTGTCATTCCCTCTACCTTGGCGCGGACGTGGTGTGTATGCAGGTTTTTGCTCAACTTCAGGACGGTCTATCGCTTTTTTTATGGACAAGCCAATCTTGCCATCTTTAACGTTGATGACTTTCACCTCAACTGTATCGCCCACTTTTAAATGATCATTGATATCCTTGACATAGTTATCAGCCACTTCACTGATATGGACAAGACCGGTTGAACCTTGAGGTAGCTCTACAAATGCACCAAAATTAGTTATGCCTGTTACTTTACCTTGTAACTTGCTGCCTACTTCGATTGACATAAAAAAAATGTTCCTCCTTAGAAATGTTAAAAAAATCTCTTCACCCTATATTATAACGAAAGTAAAAAAACAGTGTCAATATTAGTCACTATCTTCCTTCCCTTTTGGAAGGGTAAAAATGATTTCACCTTTTTCAGACAAGAAATAATCCCGTCTTGCTATTTTTGCTATATAGTCGTCATCATTAAGCTTTACGATTTCTTCTTTAAGAAGGGTCTCGTCTTTTTTCAATTCAGCTAACTTTCCCTTCAATTCTTGCTTTTGCTGAACTTTCTCATCCAGTGCAACATTTTGCGTTATGAGGGTGGAAACGGCAAAAATCAAAAAGACAGCGGCGAAAACTGAGTAAAGGGTTAATCTACGCATTAGACCACGCTTCTTTTTTTCTACGGTTTGTACTTTTTTCTCTTGTTGAGCGACGTAGGGATTTTCTATTTTTGCCACTTTCCTTTTACGCAGGCTACTCATTTTTTATCGCTCCTCATTTCTTTTTATTTCTCCATCCATTTAGCGTTCTAAATATAGAATTCTTTATTTTCAATAAAATCCCTTTTCCTTTATTATAAAACTTCCCGACGTTTTTCGTAACAAAAACCGGCAATAAATTCCATATATAAGTCAGAATCCATTTTAATGGTCTCCAGAATATATTCAAAATAAAGAGAAGTATTTTCCCCGCCCATTTTAATAAGGCCAAAACGAACTTACCTATCCCGATGATGATGGCCAATATGGATACTATTACCCATTTTATCGGTAGAAATATCAGCATGTGAACCGAATTCGCTATAAATCTCGCCAGCTTTATCACAAGTATTATCAAAAACTCCAAAAAACGTTGATAGAATCCTTTGAAAAGTGCTTGATAAGCTGAAAAACCGCATAATAAGGCCAAAAATAAATAGAGGCGAAACTCTCCCTCATTCACTAAAAACAAAACATAAAAAATAAGGAGACCCTGAATGATCCAGAAAAGGAAGTCATGGATGAATACAATCCACCTTTTCCTTTCTGAACGATTCAGGAACCGGCTATACGTATCCAGGGCAGCTCCAAAGCCACTGCCCATGCCTATCATCGCAAGCAACGTATAAAATTGGATCGTTAAGGTCATTTGAACAACTTGCCAAAGAATCCTTTAGCTTTCTCCCCTGATTGCTCATCTAAATAAACAAGGTCGAAAATCTTTCCCTTAATGGAAACGATGCCTTTATCAACATCCAAATTCTTCATTTGCAAGTTTTGGCCCCGGATAGATAAGAATCCCATTGACGTTTCGAGCAGAAACTCTTCATTATCAAAGCTTTCGACTTGTTTGACACCGGTAATATCAAGTAAACGGCGGCCTTTCATCGTTACATCATGCTCTTGGGTCGTTCCCTTTGTGTAACCAGCATTCGGATCAATATATTGGCTCATTTTATCATCCCTCACAGTACCACTGATTTTGTACAAGTGTATGTCCGTAAGAGTGGAATTAGAACCAAGCCTGTCCTTACTCCTCCGCTAGCTTTTCTTCCTTTACGATGGTATACATATCTGCAGCCGCTTCTTTTTTCGTCGTTTCTTGAATTTTATCGACACGTACCGTAACAAGCTTTTGACCGAATCTTACTGTCAGCTCATCGCCATCTTTCACATTCGAACTTGCTTTGGCCTGTTGTCCGTTAATCGAGATTCTCCCTTTATCCGCAACTTCTTTCGCAAGTGTGCGGCGCTTGATCAACCTTGAAACCTTTAGGAATTTATCCAATCTCATCGACATTCAAATCTCTCCCTTAATTAAAGTCCTTTTGCTTTTGCTTCATCCCAATATGAATCCAATTCTTCCAATGTATAATCCTCAAATTTTTTGTCTGCCCTTTGAATGCACTCTTCTATATATGTAAAACGCTGGTGGAATTTCTGGTTTGCTTTGTAGACGGCTTCTTCCGCTTGTATGTCATAATAACGTGAAATGTTGACAAGCGCAAAAAAGAGGTCGCCCAGCTCTGATTTTATTCTTTCGGCATCCCTGTTCGGACTTAATATTTCCTCTTCCAATTCCTGCACTTCTTCCCTGACCTTCTTCCAGGCTTCGGAAACCTCATCCCAATCAAATCCAACCTTCGCAGCCCTTTTTTGATACTCTTCGGCCCGAAGTAAGTTTGGCAGCGATTTCTCAATACCATCCAGTATGGATTTCAGAGCTTTTGATTCGCCCCCCTTTTCACCTTCTTTGATTTTTTGCCAGTTCACCAATACATCTTCCTCACCGTTCACTTCAACATCTCCGAATACATGCGGGTGGCGCCGAATCATTTTTGCCGTAATGCCTTCAATCACATCATCTATCGTGAACATGCCCTCATCTTCACCGATTTGTGAATGAAGCATCACCTGAAGCAGGACATCCCCAAGTTCACCAACCATACCCTCATCGTCACCTTCATCGATGGAATCAATCAGCTCATATGCTTCTTCTATTAGATATTTCTTCAAGCTTTCATGAGTTTGTTTCTTATCCCACGGACATCCGTCAGGACCTCTAAGTTCTGCGATGACCCGCCGCAGCTTAGAAAACTCCCTATACCGTAAAGCTTCATCTTTAACGGGCGGAACATAAACACTCGTCAAGTTACTTAACTCCATCTGACGGTCGAGTTCGAAGAGGGCGCATTTTGTCACTTTTTCCTGACTGCTGCCTGCCGCAGTTACGATATATACCTCGTAGTCATCCGGTAGCTTTTCCATCAAAGTCAGCTTCACATCGGATGCACTGAATGCGTCATACACCTGTCCGATTATCATATGCTGGGTAATGTGTAAATCATCCGGTGAAAGATCTGTTCCATCCAATAGCTGAAACCCTTCAATTGGATCGATCCTAACAGCCTGAAACAATGGGTCAAGGAAACTTTGCCCGCCTTCGAGCTTAATGGCTATTCCAAGAGCCGGACCCTTTTCAAGCAAAAGCTGTACCGTTTTTTCCGCAACCATCGGATGCCCCGGAACTGCGTATAAAACGGAACGGTTCGAGGCCTCGTCTAATAATGTTTCGGCAATTTCTTCATATACGTCTTCAAATTGGTCGTGCTTTTCATATATCCCGTCAAACGCCGTGAAATTTATTCCTTCCCTTTTCAAATCCCCGATTACCGGATGATCAGCCGTTCTGACATAGCATTGTCCCGTTTGAATCAATTTTTTATAAATCCCTAGTGGAAGCTGCTCTAAATCCCCAGCACCAAGGCCTATTATCGTAATCTCATTCATGATTTCGTATACTCCTATTCGTTATTATTAATCGTTTAAGCTTTGAACCTGCAGGTATAAGTGAAAGTTCTTCTTCACCAAATAAGCCTGCACGAATGGCGGTCATCACAAACACGGCTGCACCGATCCCTACACCGGTCAAAGCTTGGACCGTAGCTAACAACCGACTCTCGCCTGAGGTCATCCATTCGAATAAACAATTGAATAAAACAACCGCCGTTCCCATGTACACCGTACTCTTCAAGATTATTAGCACATGTCGCTTTTCAATTAATGTCTTTTTGATATGTACTCTCAATACCACATAAAATAGTACCGTCATGATCATATACGCAAGTACTGTTGCCGAGGCTGCCCCCGCGATTTTGTAATGCGGCACCAGGACAAGGTTCAAAGCCCACTTGCTGCCCACCCCCACAATCGTGATGATCACCGGCACGAACGAATGGCCTAAACTTTGAATCACTGCCGCTTCCGCCATTATGAGGGATGTGAATAAAATCGATAAAGAGAAAATTGCTAAAGTAATCGTCCCTTTAACATCAGTGAACAGCATATGATTGACAGGCTTCATCGTCACCACCAGCCCGATCGCAGCAGCGACCCCGATCGTCGCACTTACACGAAGCGCCAATTTGATCTTATTCAATAATTCAAATTGACTTTTACTCTGAACGAATCCGGATATGACAGGTACTAGCGCCAATGCAAAAGAATTAGCCACGACTGTACCTAGCTGAAGCAAAGGCTGTCCTCGATCATATACCCCTTTCCATTCTTTGGCTTCCCTTTCCCCCATCCCCGTTTCCCTCAGCAGGGAGTACAGGTGCAGTGAATCGACAAACTGAAACAAGATAAGGATCAAACCCGTAATGCAAAAGGCCAACCCTTGGAAAACCAGGGCTTTGGAAATTTTGATAAAATTCACCGGTTTGATTCTCATTCGTAAAAAAAGCTTCCATTCTTCTCTTAAAATAACGAAAGCAATAAGCAGTACCAGGCCAGTAATGCCGCCTGTTATCGAACCGAGGACCGCCCCCTTGCCGACAACATAATCAGAGTAGCCCTGATGCACAAATATTGTGGAAAGGACCAGTATCGTCAATACCCGGATGCATTGTTCAGCGACCTGCGAACTTGCCGTCGGTAACATGTCGTTTATTCCTTGAAAATAGCCTCTTAATAGAGAAGAAATGGGCATTAATAAATAGGAATAGGCAACGATTCTCAGCAGACCGGCTAAATGCGGATCCTTCATCCATCCTGCAATCCAATCGGCGCCAAGGAATAGTGCAGCAAACATCATGACACTTATCGAACTTAAGACGACGAATGATGTCACCAATATATCCTTGACCGCAAAGTTATTTTTGGAAGACTCCCGTTCTGCAATAAGTTTGGATATGACTACCGGAAAGCCGATTGTCGATAATGTAAAAGCAACACCGTAGAAGGGATAAACCTGTTGATAGATATAAAACCCGATGTCACCCGCAATGTTCTGATATGGTATGCGATAGGCCGCGCTCAAAACTTTTACGATAATCGCTGCAGCGCTCAAAATCAGCGCACCTCGAAAAAGTTCATTTGATGTTTTATTAGGCTTTTCAGCCATTCTTTTTCCTCTTTTCACTCATATGTGGTAGTTATTATAGCATAATTCTAATGGTTATTTTTCAATCCCATCCATACTGTTAATTATTTTCCATTTCCGTTTCTTTTTTAGAAAGTGCAAAAAGGACAGCGCGAATGCTGCCCTTTCCATCTTTTAAGATATAAATGCATGTCCAAGGTTACTGTTCCATTTGTCTAGCTAGGAAGCTTGCTGCTGTTTCAACCGATTTCTGTTCCACTTCACCAATGGTGCTGTCTTTAGAGAAAATCAAGACGGCACCAATCGGGTCCCCACTCGCAATGATCGGAGCTGCAGTATAAGATTGGACCTCTTCATCATTGGAATCAACGAATGAGACTTGTCCGTTCGGAGACTCCAAAACAGGATTTCTTTCTTCCATGATTTTTTCCACTAGGTCACTAACACTTTTGTTTAAGTATTCTTTTTTGGAGCCGCCTGCCACCGCAATGTAAGTATCCCTGTCACAAATCATAACTGGGTTTCCAAGGCTATCATATAGTGCTTCTGCATATTCCCTTGCAAAATCGCCTAATTCACTAATTGGAGAGTATTTCTTTAGGATGACTTCACCATCTCTATCCACGAATATTTCCAGTGGATCTCCTTCACGAATACGGAGTGTCCTGCGAATTTCCTTCGGGATGACTACTCTTCCTAAATCATCAATTCGGCGAACGATACCAGTTGCTTTCATCTAATGTTGCCTCACTTTCATCTAATTGATTTGATAAATCCTCATTTTGTAGCAAAATCATCACCAGCTATTGTACTTAGTATTTTTCTAATGGTAAGTTCTATGCACTTTGAAAAAATTTTTCTTTTTGTTGCATTTTTTTACCATGGTACCTAAAAAAATTTCTTCAAGAGGACAATCATCAATTCTAGTTTTTAGTGGCTTGCGTCTCTTTTTTTACATACTGTAACCCCTTGGCCATCTCAAATAAGATATTGAGCCATTTGCTTTGTTCCACGCCTTTTATGTGCAGGACCAGCTTCATTCGATTGCCGTCCATGCCGAAGCCCACCATACGGCCATACTTCGATCCCAGCTCGAACACTTTTTGTCCATCCACATCGCTGCTGACCTTTTCCCTAAGGAGAATGCTGATTTCCTGCTTTAATTGTTTAATGCTTTCAATTCCGGCCTTTTCAGCATATACCTTCATTTCGGCAATCATGAATAAATAGGAAACCTCTTCTGGATACTCTCCGAAACGATCGATCATTTCATCCTGTAATTCTTCCACTTCTTCAAGTGAAGCGACACCTCTGAACCTTTTATACATTTCTATTTTCTGATGTCCATCCATTATGTAGGCATCAGGGATATAAGCATCCACTTCAACGTCAATTTCCAGTGTGTTCTTCTCTTCGGCTGGTTGGTCATTACGTTTCGCATCCACCGCTTCTTTCAGCATTTGTGAATACAGATCAAAACCAACCGAATCGATGAAGCCATGTTGTTGAGCCCCTAGAATGTTTCCAGCTCCCCTGATGGATAAATCACGCATCGCGATTTTGAACCCTGAACCCAATTCTGTAAATTCCTTAATGGATTGAAGACGCTTTTCTGCCACTTCAGTCAACACTTTATCTTTCCTATAAGTGAAGAATGCATATGCCACCCGATTGGATCGACCTACACGGCCACGCAGCTGATAGAGCTGTGAAAGTCCCATTCTATCCGCTTCATTCACGATAAGCGTATTTACATTCGGGATATCAACACCCGTTTCTATAATGGTTGTACTTACCAAAACATCATATTCGCCTTCCAAAAAGCCGAACATGACGGCTTCCAGTTCTTGCTCTGTCATTTGCCCATGAGCATAGGTAACACGGGCATCGGGCACAAGCATGGAAATTTCTTCTGCTTTTCTTGCTATATCCTCTACCCGATTGTAAAGGAAATAAACCTGACCGCCCCTGGCCAATTCCCGTTCTATCGCTTCCGTTACCAATGAGCCATTATACTCCATGACATAAGTTTGGATCGGAAACCGGTTCTCAGGCGGAGTTTCGATGACGGACAGATCCCTCACGCCCAACATCGACATATGAAGGGTCCTCGGAATCGGTGTCGCAGTCAAAGTCAGTACATCCACATTAGTTTTTAACCGTTTGATCTTTTCCTTATGTGTAACGCCAAAGCGCTGTTCTTCATCAATGATAAGCAATCCCAAATCGCGGTACACGATATCTTTGGATAAAATCCTATGCGTGCCAACCACTATATCCACCGTGCCGGCCTTCAATCCTTTTATCGTCTCCGTTTGCTGCTTTTTAGTCCGGAAGCGGCTCATATGGCCAATCGAAATCGGATAATCCTGAAAACGCTCCCTTAATGTTTCATAATGCTGCTGGGCAAGGATTGTGGTCGGAACTAGAAACGCAACCTGCTTCCCATCCATTATGGCTTTAAAAGCGGCCCGGATCGCCACCTCTGTCTTCCCATAACCAACATCGCCGCATAATAAACGATCCATCGGCCGTTCCCGTTCCATATCCTTTTTGATTTCGACTATGGAACGTAATTGATCTTCCGTTTCGTTATAAGCGWATGATGTTTCGAATTCCCTCTGCATATCACCATCAGGTGAAAAGGCATAGCCCTTTGCCGCTTCTCTTTCTGCGTATAACTTGATTAAATCATCGGCAATGTTCTCAACGGATGATTGAACCTTGCTTTTGACACGTTTCCATTCCGTACCGCCTAGCTTATAAAGCTTCGGCTCTTTTCCTTCAGAACCGACATATTTTTGGACAAGATCAATTTGGTCGACAGGAACATACAATTTGTCATCCGCTTGATAACGAATATTCAGGTAATCTTTATGGACCCCATTTATTGTAAGGGTTTCAATACCCAAGTATTTACCGATACCGTGGTTAACATGAACGACATAGTCACCGATCTTCAGTTCGGAATAACTCTTGATTCGTTCAGCATTCGATAGTTTCTGTCTCCGTACCGATTTCTTTGACTTCTTATTAAACAATTCCGTTTCCGTGATGATACTGAATTTTTGCATAGGCAATTCAAAGCCGCTATTCAGACTGCCGCGTAAAATCTGTACTTTACCTGGAAGGATGCTGTCAGCATTAAACAGTTCTGCTGCCTCTATATCATAGTCGGCTAAAACCGAATGCAGCTTTTTTACCCGTTCTTCATCCTGTCCAAGTATGACGACTGTATATTTCCCTTTTTTCCAACGTTCCAGTTCAGCTTTGAACACATTCATCTGTCCATGGAAATTTTGCATTTGTTTACTGGCAAAATTCAGGATATTCTGAGGATTCGTATGCGGTACATGCCGTAAAAACAATGAAAGGTATACAAACGGCCTGCTGGATTTCATGATTAATTCCTGCATGGGATGAGCCAATTTAATGTCATGGATAATTTGTCCCTGACTTAAAAGGTCCGTGTACCAACCAGCCTCTTCCTTTTCCAAAGAATCATTGATTTCCTGGATTCTACTGATTTCATCTAAGAAAACCAAACCATTTACCGGTAAATAATCTATTAAACTAGCTGGATCTTCATACGCTAAACTTAAGTATTTAAAGATTTTGTCGGGTATGTCCCCCATTTTCAGCTGTTCAAGTTCATAACTGATCGTTTGGACCAGCTGTTCCTTGGTTTTCTCGTCCTTAAGTTTCTTCAAGCTTTTACTTAATCCGCTCTCGAGCCTGGTTATGATTCTTTCGATATGCTCCGTCTCTAGCAAAGCCTCACTGACGGGACCGATCGTCACTTTCTTGAGTTTTTCGATGGATCGCTGATCTTCACTTGAAAAAGTCCTTATTGAATCTATTTCGGTATCGAATAATTCAATTCGTATTGGATTAGGTTCAGTGATCGGGTAAATATCGATGATACCGCCCCTGATACTGAATTCACCTGGAGAAGCAACCATTTCAGACCGGTTATAACCCATGGCAATGAATTTATTAAGCGTTGGTTCAAGCTCGATGTCTTCCCCTAGATTAAACGCTAGCTGATGCCTCTTCCAAATATCCTTTGGAGGAAGCACACGACGCACCCCAGGAATCGGGGCAATGACAATCCCTTTCTTTCCCTCTGCCCAAAAATTCAATGCCTCAACGCGTTGGGCCCTTAATTCCGGGCTTGCAACACTCAAATCAGCCGCAATCAATTCATTGGCTGGATATATATATAATTCTTCCTCAGGAATGAAACTTGATAAGTCCTCATGGAATTTTTGTGCTTGCAATAAATTATGGGTAACCAATAAAATAGGCCTATTCGTCTTTTCATATACGGAAGCCAGCAATAGCGATCTCGAGGAACCTGTGAGACCAGAGACGATTTGCTCCTTAAGCCCTTCATCGATGCCGGCTATTAACGAATGAACATCATCTTGTTTGGAGAACAAGTTCTGCAATCCATTCATTTTCTTTCCCCCCTCTCTTTAACGTGCGAAAAACCATTTGCTGTATTTGAACTTGGCCATCACCAAGATCCTCTTTAACGGCAACTTTTATGTGCCCTGGTATTCCAGACAAACGGAAAAATGCTTTGGATTTTGTCCAAAGCCCTCTCCCGCTAATGAATAATATAATCGTTTTCATATAAATCAGGGTTTCTTTGCAGCGATTCATGGCAATCTTCACATATCGCCCTTACATGCATATCCCCTTCAGAATCATAAACGATCATCTCTTGTCGCTCTTCATCGGTAAGTTGATTAAAACCTAACTGCTCCGTACTCAGTGAGTGTGCCTCGATTGAGCCCAGCTTAGTTCCGCAATGTCGGCATCGATAATGGAGAGCCATTTGGTAACCCCCTATTTTTGTAATAGTGTTAGTATGTACAAAAGTGGAGGGTTTTTATTCAGCGAAACAGGAAGATATTATTCTTTACTTATATCTACTCTCTGCTTATTGGTTATATTCGTTCATGACCTGTATAAATGGTTTTTCCAACCAGGCTTCACATGATGCTGCGCTTTTTTCGATCGTTGCTCCGACATGATCCCATTCTTCAGGCGAAAAACGCCCTAATACATAGTCAGATACCGGAATGCGGCCAATCGGGCGGCCAATGCCTATTCTGATTCGATTGAATTCCTGTGTACCCAAATGGGCAATTGAAGATTTTATCCCGTTATGACCGCCTGCACTTCCTTTTTGACGAAGGCGAAGCTTTCCTGGAGGCAAATCAAGGTCATCATATATTATGACCACATCCGCGATATCCACCTTAAAGAAATGCATGACAGCCGAAATGGATTCTCCTGACAAATTCATATAGGTTAAAGGTTTAAGCAATAAAACTTTTTCTCCCTTTACCATTCCTGAACCATATATCCCCTTATGTTTTGCTTGATCAAGAGGGATCGACCATCTCCTGGATAACTCATCTATTACTTCAAAACCGACGTTATGCCGGGTTTTTTCATATTGTTTACCGGGGTTCCCTAACCCTACAATAATTTTCATGATTCACACTCCGTCATTACGGTTATTTAAGGAGTTACACTGGGACGAAGTTTTTCCAAGATCCATCGACCTTAGAAAAATAGTACCCTAATTTCAAGCTGGACTGCAAGCGACCGGAGAACTAATTAGGTAAAATCCAAATTAAAGGATTCCATTTCGAAAAAAATCTGTCCGATTTAAATGGATGCATCCAGAGATTGAAAAGACGTAACTCGTTAAGAGCTACGCCTATTATAACACGATTCACTTGTTTAATCCCGGCATCATGACTCTGGTGATGCCTTGGTTTCCCTGCCTTCTTCATTTTCAGGGATACCGCCATCCTGCTGTTCACCTGTACTTATTTCCTCTTCCTGGCGAGGAGCCAAAACAGATGCAACAACTTCTTCACCATCGTGGCCGATTGTAACTTGCTTATTCGTTTGGATATCCGATATGTAGATTGTATCCCCTACCTGAAGTTCGGTAACGTCAACATCGATGGCGTCAGGAATGTCATTAGGTTTAGCCGTGACCGTCACTTCATGAAGAGACTGCTGGAGGACCCCACCGTCTTTCACGCCTTTACACACACCGACAAGATTGATGCGAACTTGTGCCTGTAATTGAGCGGACATATCCACAATTAAAAAGTCTGCATGATAAATGGAGTTTTTTAGTGGATCCTTTTGATAATCGGAGAGCATGACTTCATAACTCTTACCTTCCAAGTCCAGAGAAATGATCCCATTACGGCCTATTTCCTTGATTGTCTTTTGAAGCTCGATATTATTGACGGAAATGGCCGTACTGTCATTTTTATTGCCATATACTATCGCCGGGATTTCGCCGCTTTCCCTCAAATTCCTTAAATTAGAGTGTTTTGAATCCGTACGTTCTTTTGCAGCTAATATATTACTCATACATCCTCCGCCTTCCTAATATGAATTACAAGTTTCTCTATATTTAACATTTCCCTAAATGGTGAATCATTAAACATGAAAGGTAAAATCCGACGGGAGCAAGAAGGCGATAAACATATGGTAAACTTAGGAATTCCCTGCAAAATCTTTTTTCATTCTTTTTCTCTAATTCAAGCGTGAATCGCTTTTTTTTCCATTTCCCCCTCAACTTGCATCACTCGGTCAAGGATTTGGGCTGCTAGTGATGAGTATTGAATACTATCCTTTTTCCGTGGTCTCGGCAGATTGATTTCCTTATTCATGACGACTTTGCCTTCTTCGATTAATATGACACGGTCGGCAAGCATTACAGCTTCTTCAACATCATGTGTAACGAGTAAGGCAGTAAAGTCCCTTTTTCTCCATAGTTCTTCAATCAGCCTTTGCATGCCAATCCTCGTTAAAGCATCCAATGCCCCTAGCGGCTCATCCAAGAGGAGAATGTCAGGTTGGTTCACCAATGCCCTCGCTAATGCAACCCTTTGTTTTTGCCCCCCAGATAAAACGGACGGCCAATCATTTGCTCGATCTGCAAGGCCCACTTGCTCCAGTAATTCCATAGCGTTTGACTTCCAATCCCCTTTCAAGCCTACGCCAATATTTTGAAGGATTTTTTTCCAAGGAAAAAGCCTGCCATCCTGAAACATCGTACGTGATGATTTATTTAGCCCATTCAATGGTTTTCCATTCACCAGTATCTGCCCGCCCGTCGGCCTTTCCAGTCCTGCCACAAGACGAAGCAAGGTGCTCTTTCCACATCCACTCTTACCGACAATGGCTATGAATTCTCCCTTTTTAAATGTCAGGTCCAGCCCCTTTAATACTTCAAACTCCCCAAAATCCTTTCTTACACCCTGCAACTCCAACGAATTTCCATTTTTCATGTTAATGACCTCCTCATTGGTATGACGGATGCCACTTTAAGCATCTTTTTTCAATTAATTTGGCCGCAACGTCCGATATTTTTCCTAATAAGGCATATAAGAGAATACTGAGAACAACAATATCCATCCTCATGAATTCACGGGCATTCATAGCCATATATCCAATTCCGGAATTAGCGGATATTGTTTCTGCGACAATTAATGTGACCCACATGATTCCAAGGGAGAAGCGGATACCCACCAAAATGGATGGAAAGGCCGCAGGGAGAATCACATTCCAGAATAAAGAAAAACCACTTAACCCATAAACCCTCGCCGCTTCGATTAATCCCTTATCCACCGATTTCACACCATGAAATGTATTTAAATAGATAGGAAATAGAACCCCTAAAGCGACAAGGAAGATTTTCGCTTCTTCTTCTATACCAAACCATAGAATCACCAGTGGTATTAAAGCTAAATGCGGAATGTTACGCAACATCTGAAGCGATGTATCGAATAAGCTTTCAGCAATGGTTGATAAGCCATTTAACAACCCTAGTACAAAACCAATAATCCCGCCGATTAAAAAACCGATGAATGCCCGCTGAGCACTGATGCCGATATAATCTATAAGTTCCCCTGTTTTCAATAAAGCGACGCCAGCTCGAAAGACTTCAGTCGGGGCAGGCAATATCCGTTCCGACAGAATCCCCCACAAGGACAACAGCTGCCACGTTACCAAAAGCAGAATGGGCACAATCCATGATATGAGGTGCAAACTATTGAACTTTTTGTTTAATTTCATCTTCAATTTCACTTCCTTTTGTAGGGTAGTGGTCATTTGCCAGTATTTCACCGAATGGACTCGTCGCTTTCGAAACGGGCACTTGCTGCTGTTCGACAGGGAGTAACGGGAATAATAGTTCCGCCACACGGTACGCTTCTTCAAGATGAGGGTATCCGGATAAAACAAAGGATTCTATTCCGATTTCTTCATATTCCTTCATTCTGGCAGCAACATTTTCTGCACTCCCGACTAGTGCCGTACCGGCGCCCCCGCGCACTAAACCAACACCCGCCCATAAGTTTGGACTGATTTCGAGCGAATCCCTGCTTCCTTTATGAAGTTGCGACATCCTCTTCTGACCCACTGAATCAAATCGTTCAAAAATCTTTTGTGAATTTTCAATCATTTCATCATCCACATATTTAATGAGTTCGTCCGCTGCCTGCCAAGCTTCTTCTTCCGTTTCTCTTACAATGACATGCATCCGTATGCCAAACCTGACCTCACGTCCATATTCTGCTGCCTTTTTACGCACCTTTTCAATTTTTTCAGCCACTTGCACCACGGGCTCACCCCAAGTCAAGTACACATCTATATGCTTTCCTGATATATCGATGGCCGGGTCGGAAGAACCTCCGAAATATAGTGGTGGATACGGTTTTTGTACAGGCGGCAACAGGATATTCCCGCCATCAACCTTTAGGTGCTTCCCTTCAAAGTCCACTTTATCCCCGGACATTTCCTTTCTCCAGATATCAAGGAATTCATCTGTTTGCCCATAACGTTCCTTATGATTCAGAAAAACGCCATCACCTGCCAATTCGACCGGGTCCCCCCCAGTTACAACATTGATCAAAAGACGGCCATTCGACAACCTGTCGAAGCTTGAAGCCATACGCGCAGCCCAGGTTGGCGACATTAAACCTGGACGGATAGCAACTAAAAATTTCATTCTTTCCGTTGCAGAAATCAATGAAGAACCAACTACCCAAGCATCCTCACAAGACCGACCTGTCGGAAGCAAAGCCCCTTCAAAACCTAAATGATCGACAGCCTGTGCAATTTGTTTTAAATAAGGAAGTGTAATCGCTCTCCCTCCCTTTGTCGATCCTAAATAGCGACTTTCCCCATGTGATGGCAAAAACCAAAATACTTTCATTTTATTTCCCCCTTAATTTTTATTAACATCTGCAGATGCATCTAGAACATTAATTTTGCTTGGAATTAATTTAAGATTGTAAAATGTATCGGCAATCTTTTGTTGATCATCCAAAACTTTACTGGAAATCTCCTCAAGTCCGTATTCTTTTCTATTTAATGTTTTTTCCAATGCCTCCACACTCATTCCGATTTCCGGAGATAAAAACTCAGCGACATCCCTTGGGTTTTCTTCAATCCATTTATCAACTTTTATCAGTTCTTCTTTGATGATCTTCAACGCCTCTTCATTCCCGGCAAATGAATCAGTTGCCAAGAAGAATTCTCGATTCGCCACCAGTCCTTCTCCATCCCGGATCGTTTTCGTTTCAAGCTCCAATTCCGCCGCTGATAAAAACGGATCCCATATTACCCAGGCGTCGATTTGGTTTCCTTCAAAAGCCGCTCGCGCATCAGCCGGCGGCAAGTAGACGGGCTGAATGTCATCAAGAGTAAGACCTGCTTCTTCTAACGCTTTGACCAATAGATAATGAACATTTGAACCTTTATTCAAGCCAACCTTCTTACCTTTTAAATCTTTCACATTTTTAATGGGTGAATCCTTTTGCACGACTATAGCCTCCCCTGATGGGTTTGCCGGCTGATTAGCAATGTAGACAAGTGGTGCATTGGCTGCTTGTGCAAATATCGGCGGCGCCTCCCCTGTGTGCCCAAAATCAATGCTGCCGACATTCAAGGCTTCAAGCAGCTGAGGTCCTGCTGGGAATTCAGTCCAATCGACCGTATACCCCACTTCTTTTAAACGTGTTTCCAGATTGCCTTTTGATTTTAAAATATTTAATGTCCCGAATTTTTGATAACCGATCTGGATGGTTTTATCTGATTCTTTTGCGTCAGCACTTGTGGAATTGTTCTTTTCCTGCCCACATGCACTTACTATCAGCATGAAGATGCTGAAGATGGACAGGAGCCATATCTTTCTTTTTTTCTTCATATTCTGCACACCCTTCTTAAACTATTTATATAAAAATAAAAGGCTCCTTTCCTTCACCAATAGGACAATAGGGCAAAAAGATGCCTAATGTTCTAATGGTAAATGAAAAGGAGCCTTCGGTAGTCCGATCGGCGTTAACCATTATGCAATTACATTCGTACAGGTTTTCATTCCATGAAGATGAATTGTATTTTGTATGGTTATTTTATTATTACTATTCTCATCTGTCAACTAAGAATTAAATATTTTCTGAAACTTTTAAACGAAAACACGGCGAGCCCGAAAGGCCCGCCGTGTTTCTTTTTATTTTGTTATCAATCGAATAATGTACTGACTGATTGTTCCTCATGCACGCGAATGATTGCCTCTGCAATCAAAGGTGCTACAGAAAGTCCAGTGATTTTATCGATTTTCTTATCTTCAGATAGGGCAATCGAGTTAGTCACGACCAATTCCTTGATCGTTGAATTTTGAATCCTTTCGATGGCAGGACCTGAAAGGACTGGGTGTGTACAACAAGCATACACCGCTTTAGCGCCATTCTCCACAAGGGCATTGGCAGCTAGTGTAATAGTTCCTGCAGTATCGATGATGTCATCAATCAGTATTGCTGTCTTCCCTTCAATATTACCAATGATGTTCATGACTTCAGCCACGTTCGGTCTTGGACGGCGCTTATCGATAATGGCGATCGGCGCTTTTAGGCGATCGGCCATTTTACGGGCACGTGTTACACCGCCATGATCTGGGGAAACGATGACGATATCACTTAAATCTTTTTCCTTGAAGAAATCAGCTAAAATCGGAACAGCAACAAGGTGATCGATCAGAATATCGAAGAAACCTTGAATTTGAGGTGCGTGAAGATCCAATGTGATGACACGGTGGGCACCAGCCGTTTCTAAAAGATTTGCGACAAGTTTAGCTGTAATTGGTTCACGCGCACGCGCTTTACGATCTTGGCGGGCATAACCGTAATATGGCATTACAATATTGATCGTTTTAGCTGAAGCACGTTTAAGAGCATCGATCATAATTAAAAGTTCCATTAAATTTTCATTGACTGGTTGGCTTGTTGATTGGATTACGTATACGTCACAGCCACGAATACTTTCTTCAATATTAATTTGAACTTCACCGTCACTGAAACTTGTTACGCTACATTTTCCAAGTTCAACACCGATTGCTGCAGCAATTTCCTGAGCTAAATCGAAGTTTGAATTTAAAGAGAATACTTTTAAATTAGGATCTAAATACTGATTTGACATGATGACCTCCGTCGGTTATTTATTAAATTTCAAATTCTTGACATAATCTTCTTTGTTAACTTGACGAGCCCGGGCAACGGATAGGGCTTGCTGCGGTACATCTTCCGTGATGGTTGAACCAGCAGCTACATATGCCCCTTCTCCTACTGTCACAGGTGCAACCAGATTAGAATTGCAGCCTATGAAGACATTGTCTTCAATCTTCGTCAAATATTTATTTTTCCCGTCGTAATTCACGGTAATAGATCCACAGCCTATATTAACATTCTCCCCAACCTCTGCATCACCAATATAACTCAAATGTGAGGCCTTGCTTCCTTTGCCAAAAACGGTTTTTTTGATTTCGACAAAATTACCGATCTTAACGGAATCCTTAATATCTGATTGAGGTCTAACATGTGCGAATGGACCGATTTTAACAAAACTTCCAATACTGCTTTCGTGCACAACCGATTGGAGGACTTCCGTTCCATCACCAATTTCACAATTACTGATTTCCGTATTCGGGCCAATCAAGCAGTCCTGCCCGATAATACTTTTTCCTTTAATGAATGACCCAGGGTTAATGACTGTATCCTGTCCGATTTGCACATCCGCTTCAATGAAAGTTGTAAGCGGGTCGATGATCGTTACACCGTTCCTCATATGCTTTTCATTGATGCGTTTCCGTAAAATTTGCTCAGCCTGCGATAAAGCCACACGGTCATTCACACCCAATGTCTCCTCGAATTCACTGGATTGGAAAGCCGTCACCACTTCGCCTTCTTCTTTTAAGATTTCAATAACATCCGGTAAGTAATATTCTCCCTGGACATTTTCATTCGAAACCTTTTTCAGCGCGCTGAATAATGCTTGGTTGTCGAAGCAATATGTACCGGTATTTATTTCCTTAACATATCTTTCTTCTTCCGAAGCATCCTTATGCTCGACGATTTTTTCTACAAGTCCGCCTTCACCGCGAAGGACCCTTCCATAGCCAGCAGGATTATCTGCATATGCTGTTAAGATTGTTGCTTTAGCCTGACTTTGCTCATGCAAGGCTATAAGCTCTTTCATTGTTTCCGCTTTAATCAGAGGCGTATCACCGCAAATAACAAGGGTCGTGCCACTTTTTGCGGATAAAACGCTTTCCGCTTGCATTACAGCATGTGCCGTACCTAATTGCTGTTCTTGTAAGGCATACTTGCATGAATCACCAAGTTGATCTTGAACCTTTTCAGCACCATGGCCGATGACTGTTACAATATCTTCTATTTGAAGTTGATTGACTTGATCGATAACATGTTGTACCATTGGTTTCCCGCAAACAGGGTGCAAAACCTTATAAAGCTTAGATTTCATCCTAGTACCTTGCCCAGCGGCCAATATTATTGCATAGCGATTACTCATAACAGGCCTCCATTTTCACCTTTTTATCCACTAAAAATATTATCTCAAATAGTGATTCTTTTCAAGGTAACAATTAAAAGTACATATAATTGTCAACCAATCGGGTGAAAAATTTCCGTTATCCGACAGCTTACAAATGCCAGCATTGGACCTTGGAGCATTATTTGGCATCATGAAATGAATGATATATGCCCGGTCAATGTACAGAAACATGTTTCCTCCCCTTTATCCCAAAATACCGCCACGACCGCGCCATGCCTATGTACAAGCCATCTGGCAGCACTGCACCCGTTGTTTACTCCCATTCCGAGATCAGGTTACCGATTCAGGTCATTAGAGAGATCCCCTTACAGAAATTTCAATTTCCGTTGAGCAAAAAGGTTTTAAAAATAAAAAGGATGGGTACTTAAACTTTAGATAACACGTAAGTTTTACAATTCATTTAAGCAAATGTCTGTATGATGAGCGGATAAGTTCTAAACTTATCTGTTTTTGAATAAATAAAAAAGAGCACTACTTATGAAGTAGGCTCTAGATGCACGACTTATAAATTTAAAGTTTAAAAGTAAGGTTATTTTAAGAAGCACCTGCTCCAGCTTCCTCTAATTCAGTTTCAAGTTCTCCCAATCGATGATATTCTGTCAAGACAGCTTCTTGAATTTTCCCGCGTGTCGAGGAATTGATTGGATGAGCGATATCCCGGAATTCTCCATCTGGAGTTCGTTTACTTGGCATTGCTACAAATAAACCATTGTTTCCGTCGATCACACGAATATCATGAACCACAAATTCATTATCCAGTGTAATTGATGCGATAGCTCTCATACGACCATCCGTATTCACACGGCGTAATCTTACGTCAGTTACTTCCATTTAAGCTCACCATCCCTTTTTGTTGTTGTTAAAACTTAAAGTACATATTCAACAAAAAAACGTGAACTCCTTCTATTATCTGTAATTTTTTTAGAAAATTCAGCCTAGTTTTTAAAAATATTAAAAATCACCCATATATTGCAGGATAATTACCCATTACGAATGCCCTGAAAAATAAAAAAACGCCCGTTTATTTAACGAGCGCTACCACTTCTATTTCCACTAGTGCATCTTTAGGAAGGCGAGCAACCTCTACACAAGAGCGGGCAGGTTTGTGAGCAGAAAAGTATTTTCCGTATATTTCATTAATCGAACCGAAATCGTCCATACTTTTAATGAATACTGTAGCCTTAATGACAGTTTCCAATGAAGCCCCGGCTTCTTTCAATACAGCTTGGAGATTCTTAAAGACCTGGTGTGTTTGTTCCTTGACATCCCCTGTCACCATCTCACCAGAAGCAGTAAGCGGGATCTGTCCCGAACTGAAAAATAACGTATCCACGATCACACCTTGTGAATATGGTCCGATCGCTGCCGGTGCATCATCCGTATGTATCGTTTTCATGAAATGATTCCCCCTATTCCTTTTTCGTAAAATAATTCCCACGGCTGACCTTGATTTCCTTGTCTCTTTCGACCACCTGTGTCAACTTGATTAAAGAAACATAGTCCTCGACAAGGCACTCCTCCGTATGTTCGGATTCGACCAGCACCGCAATTCCGGCAACTGTTGCCTTGAATTCATCCAATAGACTGACCATACCGTTAATGGTACCCCCAGCCTTCATGAAATCGTCTACAATCAATACATTCGAACCCTCAACCAAGCTTCTCTTAGAGAGTACCATAGTCTGGATCCTCTTTGAAGAGCCTGAAACATAATTGATGCTCACTGTAGAACCTTCCGTTACTTTATTATTCCTGCTTACAATGACAACTGGAACATTCAAATAATTTGCCACGGCGTATGCCAATGATATCCCTTTGGTTGCCATTGTCATGATGACTGAGACATTTTTCTTGGCATACATTGAGGCGATTATCCTTCCAACCTTATTCACGGTTTGCGGATGTCCTAAGATGTCTGTCATATATAGATAACCGCCAGGAAGCAGCCTTTCGGGACTAGCGATCGTATCGCATAATCCATCAATGAAGGCATTGACTTCTTCTTCCTTGATGGAAACAATATATTTCACTCCACCGGCCGCACCTGGAACGGTTGTCAAAGAACCTATCCCGCGTTGTTCAAAGGTATCTTTGATGATTGTCAAATCTTCACTGATCGAGGACTTTGCCGAACTATATCTTTCCGCAAAATAAGTCAGCGAAACAAGTTCCCCTGGATGTTCTAATAAATAATTGGTCATATCGACTAGCCTCTCGCTGCGACGAAATTTCATTGAGACACCCCCTTTGTGAATTCCGAATATTATATAGCAACTATACCATTAATGTACGTTTCTATTCAAGATTGTTTCGATCACCTAACAAACGGACCGCATAGACTTGATCACAAAATCCGCGAAGACCATTGTAAATCCTCTGCATTCGCGAATCATGTTCCACCAAACCAAAAACGGTCGGACCGCTTCCGCTCATCAAGACCGAATCTGCTCCAAATGTCTTCATTTGATCTTTAATGTTCGCAACCTCCGGGTATAACTGCAATGTCACTTGTTCAAGAACATTCCCCAACCCTTCACATACATCGTGATAATTGTTTTCCATAATAGCCGAAATCATTCCAGGTACATCCGGATGCTCCATTTTTGAAGTTTGGAGCCTTTTGTATATATCGGCAGTCGAAACGCCGATCGTCGGTTTGGCCAAGATGACCCAGCACTTTGGCGGTGCAGGAAGATGCGTGATTTTTTCCCCGCGCCCTCTTGCCAATGCCGTACCTCCATATACACAAAATGAAACATCAGAGCCAATTTCAGCTCCGATTTCCGCAAGTTCATCCATGGAAAGACCAAGCTTCCACAGTCTATTTAAGCCTCTTAAGGTTGCTGCGGCATCACTGCTGCCACCAGCAAGTCCTGCGGCTACAGGTATATTTTTCTCTATAGTTATGGAAACACCTTTATTGATCCCAAAACGTTCCTTTAGAATAAATGCAGCTTGATAAGCCAAATTCCGATGATCATCCGGAACAAATCGATTATGGGATAGAATTTGAATATGATTTCCCGTTATTTCCTTTAGTTCAATTCTATCGGCAAGGTCGACTGTCGTCATGATCATTTCCACCTCATGATACCCATCAGGCCGTTTGAAAAGCACATCCAAAGCCAAATTAATTTTAGCCGGGGCTTTTTCCATAAGCTTCAATATGTCCACCTACTTTAACGTTCTTAAAAGTTCTTGTCCTATTCTATCATATTTGTTTATATTCTAAAGGTTTTTTCATCGTAATTTCAATGTAATGAAACTAAGATTGGCCCTTAGAGGAGAATAGACACATGTAGGCTCATTGGGGAGCAGCCACTTCCTGCATCCCAAAAGACTTGCTACATATCCATATGGCATTCACCGATACATAAAAAAACCAGACTCCTTAACTACAATGTAAGCAAAAATGAATAGAGCTATACATTGTATAAAGAGTCCGGCTTCCATCAACATGACGGCATGATACAATTAAGTGTTTTATCTTACTCTTTGTTCACCAATTGACGTTGTGCTTTTTCGATAGCAAGTTTTACCATGTTTCCTGCATCCCTGGCCCGGATTCCTCCCCAGCCTTCTTTCTGGACAACATCGTAAAATCCAAGTTCCTTAGCCAATTCCTCTTTAAGATCATTTGACATAATCCCTTTTTTCCTGCTCAAGCGAAGCAACCCCTTTCACATGCCGTCACATGCCTAGTGTTTGCAACATACTCTATTTCATTACATCCTTTTTAAGCCTTTATTGGGACTCACAGGATATTTTATACAAAACAAAAAGCAGCAAACAAAATTGTTAGCTGCCTCGTCTAAGTTACATCTCTTGTTGTTTGTTTAAAAATGTTAGTTCTACGGTTTCCGTTAAAACATCCGCATAGCTGTAAGATACTCTTTCAAACGCATTTTCATCTTGGTCGAGCTCAATTACAAAAACAGCCGGATAAGTTTCCGCCAAAGTTCCAAATCGTTCTACAGTCTTTCTTCTTCCACCGTTTGCTTTTAAGAGCAATCTTTTACCCAGGTTTGAATCAAGTGCAGTTTTAATATCAGCTAGAGTTTTTGGCATTTTCGGTCCACCTCACTAAGTTAAGTATATCACAATTTAGAAATATACGCAAACAAAATAATAAATTATATCAGCACTTAAAAATGTAGTCAATATATTTTTATCTGAAATTCGGCAAAATCGCGAACAATTTTATTATATCCTGGGAAATGAAAAATTATGTAAACGAACTATTCCATTATTTATTAAGCCGAATTTTCGTAATTAAATCATTGCCTACGAACATCGCTCCACAAATAACCCATTTTTTTGTGAGGATATCCGAATTCTCCCCCTGCCAAAAGCAAGCTGCATTCTTTCAAAATGCAGCTCGTTCATTCTTCCTGAAATGGCTTGAAAGGCAGCCCGGTCCGTAACACCCCTTTTGTCTCAATTCCCCCCAGCCCCTTCTCTCCCGTTAATGTATTCCGAAGGACATCCCATACATGAATATGATCGGAAAAAGGCGTAAAGCTTATCTTTCCGACGATATATACCGGATCAAGAGCATGTATATTAACTCGGGAAGGAGAACTTGCGAAATTTGCACCCGCTTGGATCAGCGATTCAAAATGCGACTGACAAGCCCCGGCAAATATAATCAGTTGGTCTAAATGAGAAACCCTCCTTCTCGCTTCTCTAACTGTCTGTACAAAATCCTTTGAGTGACGGTAGGCATTAATATCGGACATCGGTCCTTTTGATTTTGAATAGGCATCATGACCGGTGACAACAAGAATGTCCGGCCGATAATGATCCAGCAACCCCCCGATCCTTTGGGGCATTTCCTTTTCATTGCAATAGATGCCATTGACCGGAATACCGAATTTCTGATATAGATCCATGCATTTCCTTAAGTAAGATGCATCCCCATCAACATGGAGCACCCTCCCTGGTATTTGGAAATATTCACCGCTATACCGATAGCCATTACTGGATTGATAGCCGTTTTTTTGTTGTTGCAGCTCTAGATCTTGCGTTAATAAGCGGTCAGATTGTTCTTGTAGTACCTCATTCGACCTTTGTCGATCATTTCTTTCATTATCATTAATAATCATTAAATCTTGAAAAGGTGCATCTGCAATCAGTCGGATATCTTCCCCATAAAGAATAGCTTCACGCCTTCCGTCAATATCACGGATATCAATTACCCGGAACAACACGTCGCATTTATAAGAAACCCGACCAACAATATCGTTTATTTGAATATTCATGGCCCCACCCCATGAGAAGACTTATTTTCAGCCCGCCCTAGTTTATTTTCATTCTTAAGTTATGCGAATCAATCTTGAATGGTGAAAGGTGGAGATTGGTTACATTTTCGGGTATGTTCCATGATGATGGAGCAATTTCAAAACAAAAAAAGCCGGAAGCTGGGCGTGACCCCATTCCGACTTGAATCCTTTCACATTTTCTTTATTTGAAGTTCGGCAATAACGCATCACTTAAGCGGCCAAATTCTTTGATGCTCAATGTTTCGCCCCGTCTGGAAGGATCCACTTCCGCGGCTTCGAGAGCGGCAAGTATGTGTTCCTTTTTTGATTTACCATCTGGCATCTGACTGGTTAAGTTATTTAAAATCGTTTTCCGACGCTGTGCAAAGCACGCCCGGGTCACAGTGAATAAGAAATCCTCATCCAGGACCTCGACAATTGGCTTCACACGCCTAGTAAGGCGGATTACAGCTGAATCAACATTAGGCTGAGGCATGAATACCGTTTTTGGTACGATCATCACTGTTTCGGCTTCTGTATAATATTGAATGGCAATGGATAAAGAACCATATTCCTTTGTCCCAGGTTTTGCGGCAATTCGGTCAGCCACTTCTTTTTGCAGCATGCACACGATGCCTCTAATGGGCAAGTCCTCGGACAATAGCTTTAAAATGATCGGTGTCGTGACATAGTATGGCAGGTTTGCAACAACCATCAAGTCCGAGAATCCAGCAAATTCATCCTCGATGACCTTCTTGACATCAGCCTTAAGAACATCCCCGTGAATGATGTTTACATTGTTATAGGGAGACAGTGTATCCGATAAAATGGGCAGTAGACGCTGATCAATCTCAAAGGCCGCAACCTTTTTGCTGCTTTTCGCCAGTTGTTCCGTCAATGCCCCGATTCCCGGCCCAATTTCGATGGCGCCGCTTTCCTCTGTCAAGTTGGCATGTTCGACAATACGTTTCAAGATATTCGTATCGATTAAAAAGTTTTGGCCTAAGCTTTTTTTAAAGGAGAATCCGTACTTCTTTAATATTTCTTTCGTTCTGACAGGGGTTGCAATATCCTTATTCATTTTTTTCCTCCTGAATTATCTGTACCATCGCTTTTTCAAAAGCCTCAGTTGATATTTGGAACATTTTTAGTCTCTTATATAACTGTTTACCATTGGTAAACCCGATTTTTAATATAGATCCAAGTTTTTCCCTTCGTTCCTTGGCACCGGATCCCCCGATTAAACCTGCATCTATTAAATCCTGCTGTGAAATCTCTTCTGAAGCCTCTTCATCCATTATTTGGGCATCCTTTAAAGCATTACGAATTGCCTCAGGAGAAGCATGTTCCACACCAATTCCTCTACCTGACTTAGGAAGGGCTTCCTTCTTCGTTAGAAAGGCGTGTTTACACCCTTTTACTTGTTCTGAAATGATATTCCTGATTTTTTGACCTGGAAAATCAGGGTCAGTGAAAATGATGGCTCCACGTGTCTTTTGTGCAAGCCTCACCTGTTCAATACAGGACTCATTCACCGCTGATCCGTTGGTTTCTATTGTATCAGCATTAACAGCCCTTTTTATCGCCACCGTATCGTCTTTTCCTTCTACAATAATAATTTCTTTAATCTTTTTCATGGTTTCCTCCATACAGAAAAGCGCAACGCTTTGATTAGCTCTTGGATAAACGTAACCGGTCCCCCGTAAAAAACTTTTTTGGGTAAAGAAGATCATTTATGAAAGTTTACACGCATATATTGAAATCTTATGGAATGGTGAGACGTCTATCTTATTAAAACAGTTTTACATGGGGTTTTTCAACAAATGGAAAATAAAACGCAAAAAACAGGAGACGAATTCATCTCCTGCGAGAGAAACCTTATTAGTCCAATACGCGAATCTTTACTCTCTTTACACCCCAGCGATAGGCATCGTTTTTTGAAGAAAAGAAGACGTCAATCCTATTTCCCTTTATTGCTCCGCCTTTATCAGCTGCTACAGCATAGCCATATCCCTCTACATATACTTTCGACCCCATGGGAATTACGCTTGGATCGACAGCAATGATTTTCGCACCCGGATTACTCTTTAGATCTACTCCTGTGGACGTGACTCCGGAACAGCCCTTACAACTGGCAGTATAAGCTGTTGAAGATACGTATATTTCCTTTCCACTTGAAGAACTAACGTTAGTTACTCCCCGTGATGCCTGTGCAACCGTCGTTCGAGTTCCGACCGTTACAACTTTATCCTGCTTTTTATTAACTACTTTTTCTGAAAGTAATTCTCTTTTGACCTCTTTGCCATTTTCTTTAACAACTTCATATTTCTTGGAAACGAGTCCATCTTTTCCTTCTTTGACAATTTTCTCTTTCCCTTTTGATAAAGAGTCATCTTTTTTAGTTATGACAGCAAAGTCAACTGGTTCTTCCACTACATCGGTGACTTTTTCAATTCGAACTACGTTTACCGTATTCTCAGCTTTAACTTTTTCGGTTAATTCTGGCTCAACTCGATCCAAATCATTGAGTTTTACTCCTTGTTGCTTTAAAAAGTCAGCGACAGTAGTCGAAGTTGACCATACCTGCTTTTCGTCTCCACCCACCACTAATTTCAGTGAAAAGGCTTTGTCTATGGCAACTTCCATATTCGCTTTCAGCTTCGTACTTTTTGAAGGGGTGATCTTATCCTGTTCCTTCACACTTAGATTTTGGTCTTTTAAAAGTTCATCTACCGTATCTGCGGTGGACCAGACTTCCTTCTTCTTACCATCCTGTACCATGACGATTTTTTGTGCAGGCTTCCAAACCACCTCCAAATCATCATCAACCTTTGTGGCTCTTGATGGGTGGACATAATCTGCGGCTTGAACCTTAATCTCTAAATCTTCCAACATATCATTTACAGTAGCCGCGTGTGTACGCACTACCTCTTTTTTTCCATCTAGCATGATTGTTACTGTATCCTTTGTTCCTTGATATATAAGTATTCCCAATGCTGTAGAAACAAGAATAGCACTGCAAATGGCCATTGCCATTCTCTTCTTCCCAAAAGGTTTGGGAATAAGGTTTTTCATAGTTTTTAATAGAATGAAAAACTCCTCCTTCCTCCCGGTGATTATATAGACTTAGTTATCAAGCTGTCAACCCATTCACTTCTCATTCAGGAAATTACTACCTATTATGCRTATTCCATATTGAAAAGGAAAGGGCGACTTCTCGACATAATAAGCCTATAGTTGGAGTGAAATTTGTTGAAACCTTAAAAAAATCGATTTTAGCTAGCAAACCCCGGGAGATATTGTAAAAAAAAATGTCAGTTAATGCCGAATAATTTCTTGGCATTTTCCGTTGTTGCCTGGGAAACTTCCTCTATTGTAAGCTGTTTGATTTCTGCAATTTGTTCAGCGACAAGTTTCACATATGAAGGTTCATTACGCTTCCCTCTATATGGATGTGGAGCCAAGTATGGACAATCGGTCTCAATCAGTAAACGGTCTAAAGGTACGGCTGCTGCCACTTCCTTAGGTTTTTTTGCATTCTTGAAGGTCACAGGGCCTCCCAATGAAATATAAAAATTCATATTGATGCACTCCATAGCCGTTTCTGCACTTCCGCTAAAGCAATGCATGATGCCCCCAACCCTTGATGCCTCTTCTTCCTTCAGTATGTTCACGATATCCGCGGTCGCTTCCCGATTATGGATGATAATGGGCAGCCCCACCTTTTTGGCCAATCGAATCTGCTTCCTGAACACCTCCATTTGAACATCTTTCGGAGATTTATCCCAATGATAATCCAGGCCCATCTCCCCAATGGCCACAACCTTTGGATGATTGGATAATTCCTCGATCCATTGTAAGTCGTCTTCTGTCATATCTATAGCATCCACAGGATGCCATCCGACTGCGGCATACATGAAATCATAAGTTTCTATTAATTCCATTGCCCTTATAATGGTAGGCCGGTCAAAACCGACGACTACCATATTATCGACCCCTGCTTCCTTAGCTCTTTCTATTACGTCTTCGAGATCCTCGTTGAATTGTTCCGCATTAACATGTACATGTGTGTCAAATAACATTATTTTTCTTCCTTTCTAGCACTATTTTATAAAAAAATGAAAGTTTTATGTTTCACATTTAGGTAACAAACAGATTACAAAAGAGGCAGTATGCCCAATTAATAAATGTAGAACCAAAAACTAAACCTATATTACGTTACTTTTTCCAAAAGCATAAAGAAAAAAACATAAAAATGTTTCATATGAAACACCTTTATGTTTTCATCCGTTTATTTCACCTTTGAACCATTTGGAATCGATGAATCTATTGTAGCGACTGAGAGCACATCATCCTGGCTTCCCGCCAAAATCATTCCTTGAGAGAGCTCGCCACGAAGTTTAACAGGTTTCAAATTCGTGACACATATCACTTTTTTGCCTACTAAATCTTCTGGTTTATAGTGCTGTGCAATGCCTGATACGACTTGCCGTTTCTCATAACCCAAATCAAGCTGAAGTTTAAGAAGCTTATCCGCCTTCTTTACAGGCTCAACTGCCATTACCTCAGCAACACGCAGCTCCACTTTTGTAAAGTCATCAATAGTGATTTCATCAACCTCGGGAATCGTCTCTTCCACTTTTTCCTCGGCCTTAGGGGCATCCCCCTGCATTTGTTCTTTAATATATAAAACTTCCTCTTCCATATCCAAACGAGGGAAGATCGGGTCTCCCTTCAAGACTTTTGTTTCAGCAGGAATTTGACCGAACTCCGCTAAACTGTCCCAGGATTTCAACACATCATCTTTGATGCTAAGCTGAGCAAAGATCTTTTCCGGTGTTTGCGTCAAGAATGGTTTCAAAAGGATTGCCGTCCTGCGTAATGATTCCGCCAAATGAACCATGACACTGGCAAGGTCTTGTTTCTTTGATTCATCTTTAGCAAGAGTCCATGGCTGGGTCTCATCAATGAATTTATTTGTTCTGCTCACGAGTTGCCAAATGGATGTCAGTGCAACTGAAAATTCCATGTTTTCCATTGCTTCCTCATACTTGCCAACCGTTTCTTGGTTCATTTCAAGCAAAGCTTTTTCGAATTCGCCATTGGATCCTTCGTAATTTGGAATCACACCATCAAAATATTTATTGACCATTGCAACTGTTCGATTTAATAAATTCCCTAAATCATTGGCCAGGTCAAAATTGATCCGTTCCACAAACCCTTCCGGTGTAAATACCCCATCGGAACCAAATGGTACTTCACGCAATAAATAGTAGCGTAAAGAATCCAAACCGTAACGATCGATCAATGTAACGGGATCCACTACATTTCCTTTTGATTTGGACATTTTACCATCTTTCATGAGAAGCCATCCGTGGGCGAAGACTTTCTTTGGAAGCGGCACGTCAAGAGCCATTAACATGATCGGCCAATAAATTGTATGGAAACGAACGATTTCCTTTCCGACCAGATGTACATCTGCCGGCCAATAATTCAAGTATTTAGAATCATTGTCCGTTCCATACCCTAATGCCGTTATATAATTGGTCAAAGCATCTATCCATACATAAATGACATGCTTTGGATCTCCCGGCACCTTGATGCCCCAATCGAAAGTAGTACGTGAAACGGCCAGATCTTCCAATCCAGGCTTGATGAAGTTATTGATCATTTCGTTTTTGCGGGATTCCGGCTGAATGAAATCCGGGTTTTCCTCATAAAACTTAAGTAACCGATCCGCATATTTACTCATCTTAAAGAAATAAGATTCCTCTTTCACCTTTTCAACAGGCCTGCCGCAATCAGGACAGTTTCCATTGCTCTCTTCGACTTGACGTTCCGTGAAGAAAGATTCGCAAGGTGTACAATATAATCCTTCATATTGGTCTAAATATATATCACCCTGGTCCAATAACCTTTTGAAAATCTTGGCTACGACCTCTTTATGGCGATCTTCCGTCGTCCTGATGAAATCATCATATGAAATATCAAGCTTTTCCCAGAGTTCTTTGATCCCTGATACGATATTATCTACATATTGCTGTGGAGTGATTCCTTCCTCAGCCGCTTTACGCTGGATTTTTTGACCATGTTCATCAGTTCCTGTTAAATACATGACATCGAAGCCACGCATCCTTTTATAACGAGCCATGGCATCCCCTGCCACTGTCGTATACGCGTGCCCTATATGTAAATTGCCACTCGGATAATATATGGGTGTCGTGATATAGAATGTTTTTAATTTATCTTGCACTTCGTTCCCTCCTCATCATTTGAAAAACCGGCTATGGGACTGGCCCAAGCCATAAGAATATATTTAAGCTATTATCTCTATTTTAACGCTATATACAATTCTGTGCGACAATAATCACTAATCTAATCATCATGTTAATAGAATAAAAAAATAATAAATAGACTCAACTTAAAAATAAGAGTACTTCCCTTCTGTCAGCATTACCTCTTACCTCAACAAAATATACCTAAATTTCTTTTTTTGTGCAACAACTCACATATTCGTAAACTTTTTCAGAAAATTATCCTTAATTCAGAACTTTTGTTTTGAAACTAAAATATATTTAATCATATAATAGGGAAGTATGTTTTCATATGCATACTTTGTCGAAATGTGGTGAAGGGAGCATTTCTTTGTATCCTGCATTTCTTTACTTTTAAAGGCATAACCGGTTTTTTCTCTTTAAAAGCCATTTTGTCACACTAAATGGCCCCTGCTATTTCTTACAAAAAAATGAAAATAAATCATTGACGAATTTGGGAATGGCTGGTATTATAAATTTATAAAAAAATTTGTCGAATAATGGCGAAAAAAATAGAAATAGGGTACTAGATTGTAACTGAGAGGAGAATTTTTTAAATGAAATCTACAGGTATTGTTCGTAAAGTTGATGAGTTAGGCCGGGTGGTTATTCCAATCGAACTTCGTCGTACATTGGGTATCGCTGAGAAGGACGCTCTTGAAATCTATGTGGATGATGAGCGCATCATCTTGAAAAAATACAAACCAAACATGACTTGCCAAGTTACAGGTGAAGTTTCCGATAACAACCTTACACTTGCCAATGGTAAATTGATTCTTAGTCGTGAAGGTGCAGAATTACTTATTCAAGAAATTCAACAAAGCTTCACTGCTTCTAAATAAATGATAAAAAAACTTCCGTTCTTCGGAAGTTTTTTTATGCTTATTATTATTGTATATCAATGTGAAAAGCTTGATATACATCGCGTTTTTGCATATTGCGATCTTTTGCGACCTGCTTGATTGCGTCCTTTGAAGTGAACTCCTTGGTTTCTATATAATGATTAACATGACCGACGATATCTAGGGCCATCCACCAAGCTTCTTCCGATTCATCCTCCGACCATTGCCCGCCTTCAATTATTAAACAGAACTCACCGCGAATTTCGGACTCCACCGCCCATGTCAAGGCCTCACTCACAGTCCCTCGAATGAACTCTTCAAATTTCTTGGTTAACTCCCGGCATAATACTATACGACGGTCACCTAAAATTTCATGCATATGTTTCAATGTTTCTTTCAATCGATGTGGCGATTCATAAACGATCCAAGTTGATTCCATTTTTTTCAACTTTTCCAGTTCCTGCTTTTTTTCTTTTGCTCCCCTTTGTAAAAAACCATAGAAGTAAAAAGGCTGGGGAACCAGTCCAGATGCGATCAATGCAGTTAATGCAGCATTTGCCCCCGGCAACGGAATGACTTTAAACTGCTCGGCAATGGCATCTTTGACGAGTTCATATCCCGGGTCGGATATTGTCGGCAAGCCAGCATCACTTACTAATGCGATGACCTCTCCAGATCGAAGCCTCTCAAGCATTTGCTTCCCGCTATATTCCTTATTATGTTCATGATAGCTGACGATAGGTGTCGAAATTTCAAAGTAGTTACATAATTTCTTCGTATTTCGCGTGTCCTCAGCAGCAATGACATCCGCTTCCTTTAAGATTCTTAAAGCCCGGAAACTCATATCCTCAAGGTTTCCTATCGGTGTAGGAACCAGATATAGAGCCGGCTCCAATCCTTCTTTTTCAAAACTCTTTTGCTGCCACATATCATGTATCCTCCTTTGCCATCCACTTTTCCTTTTGTTTTCTTGTTAATTGCTTAAATTTATATTCAGCCTGCATGGCCAATGTCCGTGTTTCGAATATTTCATGATAAATCAGTTCAACCGGTGTCCGGCCACGTGTATACTTAGCGCCCCTGCCTTGATTATGAACATCAATCCTGCGGTGCAAATCATTGGTATACCCAGCATAATAGCTGCCGTCCCTGCACTTTAAAACATAAAAATAATGCTTATTCCTCTCCATATAGAATCCTTCTGATTTCGGGATTATACTCATTTTGATCATTATATACAACAAGCGGGGGAAGAATCTTTAAATCAGGGTTGCCGTCCTTTATCCCTTCAATAAGAATCGTATTCGCTTCTTTTGAACTCTTAGGATAAACGAATTGCAGTCGCTTCGGTTCAATTCTGTACATCCTCATGAAATGCAGGATATCCATAAGACGGCCCGGTCTATGAACGAATGCGGCTTTCCCACCTTGACGCAGCAATTGGCTTGAAACCCGCATGACATCCTCAAGATTACACATGATTTCATGTCGGGCAATTGCAAAGTGCTCATTTTTGTTAATTTCCTCGATGGATGGCGTCGGGAAATAGGGTGGATTGCAAGTAACGACATCATATTTGCTATACCCTATCTGCTTTGGAATTTCTTTTATATCTCCATGAATCATCTCGATTTGGGAGGTCACGCCATTATAGTCCATGCTCCTCTGGGCCATGTCATATAACCGCTCTTGAATTTCAACACCGGTAATTGTCCCTTTTGTTCTTGTACTCAGCAGCAAAGGTATGACCCCATTGCCTGAGCAAAGATCGACGATTTTCCCTTTTTGAATCGGTACATTCACGAACCTTGATAATAAAACGGCATCTAATGAAAAAGAGAACACCGATGGGCTCTGGATGATCCTTAAATTCTCAGCCAAAAGATAATCCAGGCGCTCATCTCCATTAAGTTCTACCATTGCTGTTACCCTCCTAATCATGTATGAAAAAGCATGTTTAGGGACCATGCTTCTAAGTTACTGTCGTACAAAAAGGGGCCTGACTCATAGTATGCGTCAGACCCCGAATCACTATATATTGTAAACGGTCTATCTATCACGTAAAAGAGATGGAACATCTTTTATATTATCCATTATCACTTCTTGTTTAAAAAAGATAAACAGAACAGGCAATCCCCTTCTTTTCGTAAACTGCCAAAATGCAGATTGCAAATATGAAAGCCTTCTTGATAGATACGGGCTAAGTTATCATAGCCTTCCCCGATATCCATAACCTTTTCCGCACTTGGAGTACGGTTTTTCACTTTTTGTTTGACCTTAACTGCAGCAGGCGCACTTTCGACTTCCACAAGGCCCAACCGATGGCGCAAATGCTCGTTTTCCAGCTTGACCGACTGATTTTCCTCAAGGATTTCAGCTAAGTTCTGCTTCAATTCTCCAAGCTGCTTATATAATTGGCCTATCTGKGTTTCCATATTGGTCACCGAATCAAAAATATTTTTCTTATCCACGCTCTCCCACCACCTTAATAATCTGTGGCTTGAATAGAAACGGCTCCCTCTTTTAGAATCTCATCTAGAGTATACTCTAATACTCTTTCTTGCCCGATTAGTTCAATCTGAAGTACGCGTTCTAGAATATTAAGCCCCACTACCTTGCCTTTGCCACCAGGCGTATTAATCATTTCACCTAAATCAGGAAGCATTTCCTTCGCACTTTCATACTCATCATTTTCATATTTCAGACAGCACATCAATCGACCGCATAAACCTGAGATTTTTGTAGGGTTTAATGATAAATTCTGATCCTTCGCCATTTTGATGGAAACCGGTTCAAAATCTCCAAGAAATGTGGAGCAACAAAGCATTCTGCCACAAGGTCCGATGCCACCAAGCATCTTTGCCTCATCCCTTACCCCGATTTGGCGCAGTTCTATGCGAGTTCTGAATATGGCAGCTAAATCTTTGACTAAATCACGGAAATCCACGCGACCATCCGCTGTAAAATAAAACACGACTTTATTTCTGTCGAAAGTATATGACACATCAACCAGCTTCATATCCAGCTTATGTTCCACAACCTTTTGACAACATATAGTGTAAGCCTCTTCTGCAGCCGCCTTATTCTCGTCTACAATCAGCTTATCTTTTGAATCAGCGACCCGAAGTACTTTTTTCAATGGCAGGACAACATCGTTTTCATCTACTTGTTTACGGGCTGTAACGACTTTACCGAATTCAACACCGCGGACAGTCTCCACTATTACAAAATCGTCCTTAGGAATTGCGAATTCACCCGGATCGAAGTAGTATATTTTGCCCGCCTTTTTAAAACGGACACCTACAACATCATACAAATCATGATCCCTCCTGCAAATTCAGCACAAGCTGTTCCATCAACAGCTGTGGATTCGTGTTGGACATCAGCTTCCTTTTTGCTTCCAAAATGCAACCCATATGTTCAGCAAGGCGTCTTGGGGAAAGATGAAGAGCGTGAGTTTCAAATTCCTTCAGTTTATTTTGGAACACAACGAAGTCCTTTTTGTCCAACTGAATGTATAATAAATCCTTATATATAAGAAGTAACAAATCAAGACCTCTGTCAACCTGTTCTCTTTCTTTAAAGTGTGTGAACCAATCCGTCTGAAGGTACAGCATTGCCTTCAAGGAATTAAGTTTTAACACTTCATATAATTTTACCACTATTTTTTGAGCTTGTACAAACCATTCATCATGGCTAAGCTCGATTCCAGCTTCCACATTCTGTGTGATGTGGGCAATAACTGAGGCCAGCTGTGGTTCTAACTCCTGTTCTATCAACTTCCGTCTCACATTCTCCGGAGATAATGGCTTGAACGAAATCACTTGGCACCTTGATAATATAGTCGGCAGAATCCTCTGAAGCTGTTCGGTCATCAATATTGCTACAGTATCAGCCGAAGGTTCTTCTAAAAATTTCAATAGACTGTTGGCTGCCCCCACCGACATTTTGTCAGCATCGGCAATCATATAAACCTTCCGATCTGCCTCTACGCTCTTTTTCGAAAATTCTTCCTGAAGCCCCTTGATTTGCTCTTTCTTTATTGAGAGACCGTCTTTTTCTATCAAATGGACATCTGGATGATTCCCACTTGAAATCCGTTTGCAATTCCGACAAAGTTCGCATGGCTCATAACCTGCTGTCGGGGCTTCACATAGTAAGCTTTTGGCAAAGGCATAGCTTATCTCTTGCTTGCCTGTCCCTTTTTCTCCTTCAAATAAATACGCATGAGCCACCCTGTTCTTCGTTATGCTATTTTGCAGCATCGTCATTACCTGCGGCTGAATTTCACTCATGTCCTGCCATGTTTTATCCAAAACCATCAACTCACTTAGGTATATAAATTAATCAGAAGACCTTTAATCTCACCAATCATTTCCAATATTTCAAGCGAACTTTTCTCTTTATTAAGAATTTCCTCGCTTAACTCAACTAATTTTGCATCTATCGTTTCCACGGTTTTCAATGGCCGGCTCTGTCCATATTCATTCCAGCTCGTTGATTGCTTCAGTTCCAGTCCATATTCAACCGCTTCTTTAACAAATCGTTTCACCAATGCTTTATATTTTGCCAATTCCCTAAAAGTACGTGACCTTACTAAACGCTGACCCGCCCCTTCAATATCGCCTATCAAACGGTTTAATGTTTGGATTTGCATCTTTTGATCCTGTGTCTGGACCATTTGTTGAAACCTTCCATTTCCGGTTTGAAACTGTTTGGCATCCTGACGCGATTTATCCGGCTTAATAGGGATATCATGGTTGATTTTCATAATGAACCTCCCTGAAACTAACCGTTAAAATTGTAAAAAGTTTTCAACCGGCAGAACAAAAATGGTCGCACCGCCCACTTGGATCTCCACTGGGTAAGGTACATATGACTCGGCATTCCCACCCATCGGTGAAACCGGTGAAACTAATTGGGATCGTGACTGACAATTCTGTTTGATGATCTGGATGACTTGGTCAACACGTTCATCCTCTGTTCCAATCATAAAAGTCGTATTACCTGATTTTAAAAACCCGCCAGTGCTGGCTAGCTTGGTCGTTCCGAAATTATTTTCCACTAATTGATTCAGCAGGCGATGACTATCCTTGTCTTGAACGACAGCAATGATCATTTTCATTCTCATCATCCTCCGGTTACTCTGAATTTTTACTAACTACATTATATCAAATAGTATTGGTTGAATAATATGGAAACCTATATAATCAGTTTCCCGCCTTCGCTAAAAAATCCAATAGGCCGGCTTTCGTTTCCTCAAAGACTTCATCTATTGACCGGCCAGCATCCACGATAATGAAACGTTCTTTCCATCTATTTATAATGAACTGATACCCTTCACAAACTTTTTTATGAAAGTCGAGGGCTTCAAGATCCAGCCGGTTCACTTCCCGTTCCCCATTGGACTGGATGCGTCTCAATCCCTCTTCTGGGTCGATATCAAAAAAGAGCGTGGCATCTGGCATCATATCTCCAATTGCAAATTTATTGATATTGTAAACTTCTTCTATATCCAAACCTCTTGCATGACCCTGATAGGCTAACGAGCTATCTATAAACCGGTCACAGAGGACAATTCCCCCTCGTTCCAGCTCAGGCATGACCACTTCCACTAAATGCTGACGCCTTGCTGCTGCGTATAATAAAGCCTCTGTCCTCGAGTCCATGGCTGTATTATCTTTATTAAGGATCACTTCCCTAATTTGCTCCGAAATGGGAACTCCCCCTGGCTCACGGGTTAATAGAACTTGATAGCCTTCTTGTTGCAGAGCCTTGCCAAGCATTTGGGTAATGGTTGTTTTCCCGGCACCCTCTGGCCCTTCCATTGTTATAAAAATACCACGTTTCATCGATGTACCTCCAAGGTTCTTTGTATGTAGTATATCATTTTAACCCGTCTGCCCGCTTTCATAAACGATTAATTCTCCATTTGAAAGGGAGGAACCACCTTGAAACCTTGATCCCATTTCCAGCAGTCTCCGCAAATTGGATATATGTTCAGGAGTAATCATTTCCCCGGACATAATTAAAGGGATGCCCGGCGGATAAGGAATGACCATCTCGGCGGATACCTCTCCGATTGCTTTCCGTAATGCGACAGGTCTTGCTTTGCTATGCTTCATGACGGAGTAGGGCATTTCAAGCCCTGCCATTGACCTTCCATCAGGCCAGAGGACCCGAAGAACTGCTTCCTTGTTTCCAATTCTGTCTTGAGTGGCACTTTTTATAGTTTGTATGATTTCATGAAAAGGAAAATCGGTACCCCTTTTTAATAAGGGTAAAATCATTAATAAATTATCAGGATCAGCCAACTCCGTAAAAATGCCTTTGGCTTCACATAGCTGCTGTAACTCAAATCCACTTAAACCATTTGTTGATTGAATGACTACTTTTAGCGGGTCTGCCAAGGTGCCTGGCGGCGCCTCCAACACCCTTACTGTCTGCAGGGCACCCAGTTTTCCTCTGAAGTCCGATATCTTTTCAATAAGGAATTTTTTATCTTCTGATGTATAAGCGGCTAAATAGGCCCTGGCCAAGTCGAGCGAACCCATAATTGGGTAAGATGGACTGCTGGACTGAAGCATTTGTAAATAGAATGATGCTTGGCCAACATCAATTAAGGATGAATTCACATGAAGAAATGACCCCATCGTCATGGCCGGCAGTGTTTTATGCGCTGAATGGACAACGGCGTCTGCCCCTGCCAAAATAGCCGACTTGGGAAACGGACTTCCTAACTGAAAATGAGCGCCATGTGCCTCGTCCACCAGCACTGGGATCCCCCTTTGATGTGCGAGTCTTACCATTTCCGTCAAGTCTTCACCAATTCCATAATAATTAGGATAGGTAATAATGATGGCTTTTGCATCTGGATGTACACTCAAGGCTTCTTCAATTAAATTTGATCCCACACCGCCGGCAATGCCCCATTTCTCATAATAATCCGGTTGCAAAAAAATCGGTTGTACATTCGCTAACATCAATCCATGTAAAATTGACTTATGGCAGTTTCTTTGGACAAGGACTTTATCACCTTCCCGGCAGGCAGCAAGAATCATGGCAATGTTGCCTACTGTGGACCCATTAACGAGAAAATAACTCCGCTTTACCCCATATAGATCAGCGAGTAGTTGCTCGGACTTTAAAATGGCCCCCTCTGGAGCATGCAGGTCATCTAAGCCGCTTATTTCCGTGGCATCAATACCAAGCAGGGGGTTGTATAAGGCTTGGCCCTTTTTATTAAACACCCGTCCATTTTTATGCCCTGGGACATGCAGGGATATGGAGCTTTTTTTATGAAAAGCACTCATTGCATCGAACAATGGTGTCTGTGATTGATTCATTTTTCTCTTCCCTCATATCATAGTATTTTTTCATTTTATCAAATAAGTATAATTTTATCTCATATTGCGTCGACAGAAAGGCAATTATGCATCTCTGAACAGTCTGTTTGGAGGGAACTCATAGAAACATGGGAGCATGTTGCCAAGCATTCTTCTAAAGTACCAAAAAAAGAATCAGAGACTAAAGAAACACACATTTCTTTTATCTCTGATTCTTTAACTTTCCACAAACTATTTTTTCATGATAATATTTCAGGATTAGTGACTTTTCTTAATTTCTTTAAGTAATATTGGTACTTGGGATCGTTCGTATCCGTCCCGATCATATCCCTTTCGCATTCCTCACAAATAAAAGTCGTATATAGATGTATACCCATCCCTTTTACTTGTTCACAAACCGCGCACGTTTCCCCTGCCGTTGTTTTGGTTGTTGTTGTCCCCAACATCTCCACCTCCATACATGCATTCTCCCCAAAAACCATTGTTCGCATACATTGATTTAAATAGTTTAAGAGAACCCGGGGATGCTTTTAACAATGTATGATGAAGAATTTCAATACGTGTATGTCTTCATAAAAGTTTCCATAATTGATAATCCCTTTATATCCAATGATTTTTCTTTGCATTAAGCAAAAAAAAGACCAGCCGGATGGCTGATCTTTTTAAATGGCTTGGCGGCGTCCTACTCTCACAGGGGGAAACCCCCAACTACCATCGGCGCTGAAGAGCTTAACTGCCGTGTTCGGAATGGGAACGGGTGTGACCTCTTCGCTATCGCCACCAAACATAAAAGGAACGTTGTTCCTTCAAAACTAGATAATAAGAAGGTATTTCATTTTTTAAAAAGCGTTGGTTAAGTCCTCGATCTATTAGTATCAGTCGTC
>NZ_JBFUIQ010000021.1:0-59854 GCF_056401795.1 Peribacillus sp. P4_D6 | reverse complement strand
ACGTCCAACACCATGTCCTGTAAGGTTTTTGATAACCGTGAATCCATGCTGTCTCGCTGTTTCGAACACCGCTTTTCCGATTCTGCTTTTTTTGGAACCGGGTTTTGCTTTCTTAAGACCCGCTTCAAATGCCTTTTTGGCGACGTCGCATAATTTCGTTAATACTTCTTCTCCTTCGCCTACTACAAATGAGATTCCTGTATCTGCGAAATAACCGTTCTTTGAAGCGGATACATCTATATTTACTATATCCCCTTCACGAATAACCCGATCACCCGGAATGCCATGTGCCACTTCATCATTTAGGCTGATGCAAGTATAGCCAGGAAAATCATATTCACCTTTTGGAGCTGAAACTGCACCCGCTTTTTCTAAACGTTCCCCGGCTATATCATCAAGTTCTTTGGTCGTTATGCCCGGAATTGTTCTTTGTACCAATTCATCTCTAATGGAGGCAATAATTTTGCCAATTTCCTTCAAACCATTAAAATCATCTTCTGTTTTTGCAATCATTTTTTTCTACCTCATTATCTTTTATCATCAATAAACTATATAAGCATTATTATACCCTTTATTTTAGCGAAAAATAAAAGCAATGTACATAATTGGGTACGATGCCCCTCTCTTCTCCCTACTTTTATTCTCATTCAAATATCCAACTTAATTGAAACATCTTAAATCGTTCTTCAACTATACTCCCTCTATAAACATTGATGTATCAACGGTTTGCACCACTCGATATATTAGGGAATTTTTTTTTTTAATCTGCCCCAATAGTTCCATAAAAAAAAGCTGCCTTAAAGGCAGCTCCGATCTTCAGCTAACGCACCTGTTAGGTTGCATAAGACTTATTGAAGAGTTGACGCAAATGAGACGGTATGAAAATTAATTATATGAGTTCGATCTGCTTTGTTTCTTATGTTGGGATAAACGATTAAGTCCACTAATGAGGTAGTACAGAAAGAAGTAACCAAAAAGAATAATGGTAGGTACTATATTGGTGAAGATATTTATAAAAATAAAACCTAAAATGAGAAAAGTTAAAGAAACTATAAAATTAAATTTATAACTTTTATTACTAATCAATAAAATCACCTCTAACTAATTTTACCATTAAGAAACTTTTTTGGAAATAATCCGCACAGTCCGAAGACAATATACTTGTTGAACGATCCTGCCCCCCTTTATCTCCAAAAGAAAAGCTGCCTTATAGACAGCTCCAATCTTCACAAAGGCACTTGTTAGCTGAAAAAGCCGGTTACTTTCCGGAGTTCTCATCAACCGTTTTTCGTTTATGTTTTTCATTAATGATCTTTTTATTAAATATCTTAACTTCTCCAACCATTAGTAACCTCATATCCTCTACAATATACTTGGCTAACTCTTGGTCAGTGATGTCATCTCCATCAATATCAAGGCGGAATTCCTGCCCTTGAAGCCCACCGCCATTAGTAAACTTGATTTCAAAGTCAAATTGAACTCTTTTATCCATTTGAACCCTCCTCATATTGATTGATACTGAATTGCATTGATATATAAACCTTTTGGCGACACAGGGTTTTTACACCTTTCACAGTTCCCACTAGACATATTCCAGACAAAAAAACCATTCCCTTCTTCAACTAACTGCCCCGATCATTTCATAAATAAAAAGAGCTGCCAATTTCAATAATAGATTCATTAGAAAAACTTGGAATTTAAGTTGTTGTATATTAAGATAGTAAATGGTTAATATTTTCCATTATATAGGAGGAGACATATGAAAAAGAGAATTCTACATACGGTACTTTCGATTGCTGTAGGAGCAGGGATACTTTCCGTTGGTGATGTTCCTGCCCAAGCAAAGAGTCAAAATCAGGAGCTGAATGACTCATACGCAATAGCCTTTAAAGGTGGATTACCAGAAAATTATCAAGAGGTAATACGGAAAGCCGGTGGTAAAATAACCAAAGTCCTTCCCGAGGTTGGCGGAATAGAAGCTCAATCGGACGAGCCTTCTTTTCTTAAAAACCTAAAAGCTCATTCTTCAATAGAAGCTGCTAACAGAGAAATCCCCCTAACCTTAGACAAAACARCAGTCAGCCCTTATAACTATGGATCCAGTATCATCAGCCAGCAAAATTCTGAGAGTTATTGGGACTCCCAATGGGATATACAAAGGGTGACCAACGACGGGAAATCATATGATTTAGAAACAGGCGGATATAAAAATAAAGATGGAAGCATGACTCATAAAGCAGTGGTGGGAGTGATTGATACCGGAATTGATGAGTCTCATCCTGACTTAAAGAATAATAATTTAGGCGGACGTAACCTTGTTCCTGCTGGAATGGATGAATCTGAAACAGGTGATCCCACTGATATTAAAGATCGCAATGGGCATGGCACTCACGTTGCCGGGATCATTGGCGCAAATGGTAAAGTAAAGGGTGTAGGGCCGAATTTAGGAATCAGATCCTATCGCGCATTATACTCAGAGCAAGCCCTTGGATTACCAACTTGGATTATAGATGGAATTATTGCAGCAACAAATGACAAGGTAGATGTTATTAATATGTCTCTACGTTTCTATAATAATAACAAAATGACAATTGAGGGAGAAAGTTATAAATCGATCGCTGAAACGTTACTTTGGAAAAGAGCCATTCAATATGCAGTAAAGAATGGAGTAACTGTAGTGGCCGGCAGTGGTAATGAAAGTTTAAATTTAGATGATAAGAAGGAAGTTAACGAATTTTTAAATAAATTGTATGAACCATATGGTATGAGCGTGAAAGGGCCTGCAACCGTGGTACCGGCACAGCTGCCAGGAGTCATTAATGTATCTGCCTCCACAAAATGGTCAACTCAACAGCTTGCTTTCTACTCTAATTATGGAAACAGTGCCATTGACGTGGCAGCACCCGGAGGGGATTTCGGGCCTGAATATGCAGAAACCAATGACCCTGCGGCGGCTGATCCAAGTAACTTAATCCTTAGTACTTGGCCTACCTATTTAGGTACTTCATATGAGTTTAATGCTGGTACTTCCATGGCCACACCTCAAGTAGCTGGAATTGCAGGGGTTATTAAGGCAGCTCATCCGGAGTATAAACCAGACCAAGTAACAGCTCGCATTAAGCAAACAACTCTTGACTATGGAAAGAAAGGACAAGATGCTTTATTTGGCTCAGGAGAAGCAAATGCATATAGAGCATTAGAAAATATAAAGAAGTAGCCTATATTTCTGAAATATTAAGGTTCATGATCAGAATCTGTAACCTGAACAGTAATTGGGAAAAATATATCCATAATAAAAAAGGCTATATGCCCGAAATATCAAAAACGGAAACACATAAAATGCGTGAAGCCATATTCTAATTAACACAACTCACCAGTTAAAATTCATCCCCAACTTAATTGTTGGGATTTTTTTGTTTTTTCGCTTAATTACAAATTCTAGTCCAAGTAAAAAAACATTTTCCAATTTGTGATTGGAACGATCCTGCCCTTTATTTTCATAAGTAATGGCAGCCGGCTAGCCTCACCTTTTTATGATTTTGGCAATCTTGAAAATTCCAAAGCCGCAAAGAATTATGAGACCCATTATTATAATTGGTATCAAAATATTAAATGACATTAAATCATCTCCCTTTAAATTATGTAAGTCATTCTTATATCCATATAATACCACACCAAAAACATCTACTTATTGAGCTAACGGTACACAAACCTTTTTTTAATTCTATAAAAAAAGGAACTGCTTTCACAGTTCCCCTTTTTTATTTTCCCAATGAACAACTAGAGCCAGTCTGCACTTTCATCAGCAGACCTTTGGAGGTCATTCATAAAAACACTTGCATGATACCCATCACAAACTGCATGATGAATTTGCAACGAAACAGGCAAGAACCATTCATCTTTTATCTGTGAATATTTCCCCCCGGTTATAATGGGTAAGAGAAAATCGCCGCCGCCATTATTAATATTTAAATTAAATGCTGTAAAAGAACTCCAAGGGATCATGGATATCGGAATATGATTATCTGGTATAGGGGTCTTTGGAAATAAACCACCCGTACCATTGTATTCTTCTACATCTTTTTCATACTGGGAATGGAATTCAGAAAACCTACTTTCATTCGGTGACCAGATGCTAGAAAATGTGTATGTCTTCTTATCAAAAATTGTATAAGAAGGCAAAATTTCTGACCAATAACCTAAATTCCCTTCTTGGTTAAAACTGGTTCTAAATTCTCGATGGGAATTAACTATTTTTGTAACCATGAAAATAAACGCGGGATATAACTTATAATTTTTCTTCTTTAAGTTTTCCATAAGAACAGTAATATTCATTTCATTCGTTATACTGAATGTTGTTTGTTGTTGTAAATAGTGTTCAAAGTACTCTTTTCGAACCCAATTTTCACGATCAATCATATTGAATTTCATATACAACGCCTCCTAATGTGTTTTATTTGATTTAGGAGGCTATTTCCTCTGCTTTTTTCATGACAGTCATCCTTTTTTAAAAGAATTTGTACCCCAACATTATTAAATATTCCCAGACTAAAATCAACTTACAGAGATTACTTTCTTTAACGATCCTGCTCCGTTAGCCATCCATGCAGCGCAAAATCGGTGCTGCACCACAGAGAATGAAAATGGGGTTCAGGGTCAATTATGTTTAATGGCTGGCGAAGAAGGTCGTTGAACTATGGTACCTTTGAGCCCATCCGTTAGTCTGACTCCGACGACCACGGTGTACCACCGACTGTCGCGCCCTTTATGGGTAGCACTCATGGGAGATTAATCCTTTTTTGGTCGTCGCGCTAGCCTCTACTTAATTGGCTATAATTGGAGGTTTTTGTTTAACGATTTACCAAACTCAATCAGATCACTCATAAGGCCCAGCCCTTTTTTAAAAAGCGTTTTTACTGGATCTGTTGTGGTTTTTTCTGGCCGCCAATTGCGGCCCTCTATGGCGCTAAAGCACCCTTTAGTTTAAGTACAATAATTAACAGACTTAAACTAATTTCTTCTTTTTTGATAAAAGAAGCTGCCGATTAGCAGCTAAATTCACTGCAACTCCCTTCAAGTTAGACACCGAAGAAGAACGAAAAAACACCTAATATAATAAGAACTATTAGTAAGTTATTAAAAGAATTATTTTTTTAATAATAATACGTATTTTCCTTATACTTGCGCATATTAAAAACAATAATATTGAAAGCGAGATGGATACGTATTGTCTAAACAAGGGATGCAAAACAAGGATCAAACGAGAAAGCAAATCGAGAAACAGGATAAAAGAAATGATGTTGAACTAGGTAATGAATTTCAAATTGGAAACACAAGTTCACAGAGCTCAAAAAAAAGTGGACGTCAAGTAAATAAAAAATAATCCCCATCTTTCGGGGTTATTTTTTCGATTTATAAACTTTTTTAAAATGTTGAGAATGACAACATTGTCATTTATTTTTACACCCCAAAATATAAAACCCTGTCCTAAAATCAGGACAGGGTTAACTTAAAGTTAGATGAACACACTTCCTCCAACTTAAAACCATTACAATAAAGCCTATATACCTCTATTTCACATAAAATTACTGCTGCACTATCTGAATAAGGTTGCCGCATGTATCATCGAAGACAGCTATTGTGCTTTCGCCCATTTTTGTCGGCTCCATCGTAAACTTCACGCCGTTTTCCAATAGCCGTTTGTACTCATTATGAATATCTGCGACGCCAAACATTGTTGCTGGGATGCCATCGGCTACTATCTTCTTTTGATATTCCTTTGCGGCAGGATGCTCATTCGGTTCGAGTAAAAGCTCGGTACCGTCGTGATCATCGGGAGAAACAAGCGTAATCCACCTGAATTTCCCCATGGGAACGTCATGCTTTTTTACAAATCCCAGCTTCTCTGAATAAAATTCCAGTGCCTTGTCTTGGTCTTCTACGAATAAACTGGTAACAATGATTTTCATAATCTTTTGCCTCCTTTAATATTTACCACGCTGGTGCTCTGCATACAATTTGGCTCCAAGCCGAAAAACCCACACATTCTTCAGAAGCCTGTTCCGATTTTATAAAATTACTCTATCCATCCTTTCAGCAAGTTTTTAAGTGGTTCGTTGTTGAACATTAGTACTCGATATTTTCCCTTTCGTTTTGATTTTACGAGTCCTGCATCTTCCAATGCAGCTAGATGTTTAGCGATAGCCTGTCGCGAAATGGCAAGGTCGTGCTTCGTAATGAGACGTACCGTAAGTTCATACAACGTCAGCTCGTTGCGTTCAGATAGTTCGTCCAATATCAGCCGCCGAGTCGAATCGCCGAGTGCTTTGAATATAGCGTCTTTATCCCACATACATCGATTATAAGCAACTCTATGGTTGCATGTCAACAAGTATAAGCAACTGTATAGTTGCTTGTCAATGGCACCTATTCCTGATGGACGAAAGCTACAAATACATATGTTGATCTATTATTTCCATCATCAGGCTCCATCATGTATAACCCCAACACTCATTCATTTCCCATAATTGCAGACAATTTAAGTATTGGTTTTGGTTTTTCACCTTAATCCGCCCCGTCACGTAACGCACTCCATCAGATTCCTTACGCTCCTGCGGAAAGTGGTGCATTGCCTTATCAGATTCCCCCTGCCTAAATTGGTACTAACGGACAGTTCTAATCATATTCTTATTAAAGAAAACAATAAGAAGGGGGGCAAAATCAGTTGATAAAAGTGAAGGTTGGTTTACGGCCCATCGTAAGTAAGATAAATTTACCTACTGTTTTGAAAACGACTATACTTCCGGGTGACTCCATTGAAAGATTATTTATTGCAACCCAGGTAGGAGAGATTTTTTACATAGGAAACGGAGAGATAAGGACTTTTTTAGATATTCGCCCGCGAATCCTAAAACTAGGTGCTTCTGGCGGCGGATATGATGAACGGGGATTGCTGGGGCTGGCGTTTCATCCCGAATTTTATTATAACGGCTTGTTTTATCTTCATTATTCAGTAGCTGGAACACAAGGACCAGGCGCTCTTTCTGAATCTTTTAAGCCTGACCCGTGTGATCCCAAAACGTTAAACCTAAGGTGGATGAATAGAGAAACTAAATATAACCATATTGATACAATTGAAGAATGGATTTTACAATCGAATGGTCAACCCCAAAAACGACGGACATTACTTAACTTAAGACGGCCATTTGAAAATCATAATGGGTTCAATAGTTTAAACTTTTCACCTGAAACAGGAAAACTTGTTTTAACAACCGGAGATGGCGGATCAGGCTATGATCCATTTAACTTAAGCCAGGATGATCTCGAAATCGCCGGTAAAATAATCGAAATGGATGTAGGCAAGAATCTATACATCAATAATCCACCCATTGTCACACGTTTTAATGAACTTCCCACACCCATTCAGGAAACGCTCATGGTAATGGCCAAAGGGGTGCGCAATATACCAGGCATTTCATTTCAAAGATTTTATAATCAGTATATTAAGTATGCGGGAAATGTCGGACAGCGTTTGGTCGAGTCGATTTATTCATTCGTTCAGTATAAACCAATACCGGTTACTCAGCTTATTCAAGCTTATTCCATGAATTCCGAACCTGACAAAGAAGGATTTATTAACTTTGGCTGGCGAGGTTGGGAAGGTGCTTTTCCTGCTTCGATTATCAGAAGATGCACGAATAATCCGGCTTTGAATGAGAAAATAACTGCTTATTACAATGAAGCAGCTGCGCTTTCAGGGAGCCGTCTTCAGCCTTTGACTAGTTATTTTCATGAAGATTCCAGACCCGATAAGTTTGGAGGAACTGCACTTACAGGGGTGCAAGCCTATATGGGGGAAAGAATCCCTGCTTTGACAGGAAGCGTTGTGTTTACCGATCTTGCCCGGAAAGAATCTCAACCTCAGGTAAGAGGKGCTTTAGCTTATACCACCGTAAGACCAAATGGTGAACAAAATGATTTTAGTGTGATACAGACCGATTATGATTTTGGGTCTCAATCAGCTTATTATGTTAATTTAGGAACGAACCTGGATCAAACCAGACTATATTTAGGGGTCTATGGCTCTATGAAAGTGACTGATTTTAACCAAGGTACGATTTTTGAAATCGTTGAATCCTAACTTTCAAATTCTACTTAATCATGAAAAACCGAGTGTTGGGGACTCACTGTACTTTAATCATTTTTAATCTTTTAAAAATGATTAAAGCCATTTCAACCCAAAACCAGCTATAAATGAAAGCGAATAAAAAGCCAGTTATCAGAAATGGAAAGGAAACAGGCACGGCTGGACCTAAAACCGGAAAGTGAAAAATAAATAGCAGACTCATAATTCCTGACATTAAAAGAATGGCACCAACAGCAATAACACTTAATCTCTTCCTAAAAAAGAAAAAAGATGCCCCTATGCCAAGACCCAACAATCCTGTTGTAAAAGGAAATACAATGAGTTCAGTTGGCTGTAGGATGAATAACAACATGATTGTCAAAAGGTAGGTCATCACTCCAAATGGAATGGAAAACATGGAACCTAACAGAATAGGTGCAGTGGCTAGCGAACTTATAAAATATCCGATACCTGGTAAAAAGCCACCAGCAGCCTGTAGAATGGCAGCAATGCAAGCAAAAATGGACACTAAAATGAGCTTCATCGTTCTATTATGTTTATTGAATAGGATTTGAGATAAACGAACCTCATCAGAAATAGGTTTAAAAAAATACACATTTCCACCTCATTCTAAATGGTTTATACGTTACCCTACATTATATTTACCATTCATTAGAGGTGGAACAATTATTAATGAACCACCATCTATATCCTGAAATGAAAAATGATTTTCCTTTGCCTAATAAAAAAACAAGGCCTTATTTGGCCCTGCCTTTTATTCGACTATCACTTTCCCAACCATTCCTTCCTGGAAATGGTACCGGCATATCAGTTCATATGTCCCCGGCTGTTTCGGTTGCACGGTAATGGTTTTTTCTTTACCTGCCTGGACCTCTGCGTCAATTCCGAGCTTTTCCACTGTGAAGGTGTGCTCTTTCTTACCTTTGTTTTTCAAAATCAACGTTGTGGCTGTTCCATTCGGAATAGTGATGGCTTCCGGATTAAAGAAATCATCGTTCAACTTGACCTCAATCGATTTCACCGCAGGCTGAGCTACAACACGGGATTCGGCAGATACGCCGAATGATCCTAGAGATGTCACAACGACAACCGTTGCAAGCATAACGACCAATCCCGTTACCCACTTTTTCACTGACATTCGCAATCCCTCCTTCCCTTACCCTATCTTTTTCTAATTCATAAAATATTATTACTATTAATTTGGTTACAGTGCGCGTTCAAATAGGTGAAAAGAAAAAGATCGCCACTAATGACGATCTTCTGGAGTCCAATCTTATGATTTTGCATCATAGTCTTTTTGACATTTTACCATTATAAATTTAAATAGAAGGAAGATACACTCTCCATTCTTTCCAAGCTTTAAGATAGCCACTTAAGTCATGCGGATGAACTCTAATACAAACGCCTATACGTGTGTTAGATATGCATAAATTTTTGTGGTTTCACTTTTTCATGGCCCATTAAACTTTGAACCCCTTCTAGAGGCGCCCATGAACCTATTATGCTATGCTATTTATAGACTTACAAAGGGGGAATTATGTACATGTCATTTTTTGATAAAATGAAAGCAAGCATCGGAATCGGTGCGGCGAAAGTGGATACAAAATCAGAAAAAGATTCATACAAACAAGGAGAAACGGTAAAAGGGAACGTGTTTGTCCTTGGCGGAAACACCCAACAAGAAATCAATGGGCTGTACATCCATGTGATGACACAGGTTTTGAGGGAACAGGATGACCGTAAGTATTTAGATGATGTTACCCTTTACAAAATAAAGGTTTCGGATGCATTCGTCATTGAAAAAGGCGAAGAAAAGGTGATTCCGTTTTCCTTGCAACTTCCGTACGAAACGCCAATCACGATAGGGGACGTGTCTGTGTGGATGAAGACGGAAATGGATGTGACGTTCGCATTGGACCCTAAAGATAACGATTATATAAACGTATTTGGAAATGAAACAGTCAGTAGCTTCCTAAAAGCAATCGAATCATTAGGGTTTTACTTGAACAAAGTGAAAAATGTACCCTTCAAACGTAGCAAAACGGGTGTCTTTCAGGAATTCGAATACAAGCCAAAGGGCGGTCCATTCCAAAGAAGCCTTGATGAGGTTGAAATCGGATTCGTCGCGGACGCTCAATCCGTAGATTTATTCATCGAAGTGGATAGAAAAGCAAGAGGACTTTCTGGGTTTTTGGAAAGTGCAGCAGGAATGGATGAATCCAAGATCCGAGTGCAATACAAACATTTCCAAAAAGAAAGTGTAGAAACAGCCAAGGAAGAACTGATGGATATACTATCCCGTTATTCTCGATAAATTGGATTTGCTTATCTGCCTTATATAAACCCCAACATCAGTTAAGATCATACCTGTTTCTCTCCAATCTATACCGTATTAATAGACAGTATAGTCAAAAGAATAACTATTATACTAGATTAGTAGAGTTCTCATTAAACAGTAACACCTGTTAGTTCATTAAAGGCTGTCGAGGGTTTCTCAACAGCCTGAGCCAATCACTGTATTAATGATCAGCTTTTTTCTTACCAGAATCTCCAAATAACCAAAGTAAAAGTGAAAGAGATGCTACGAAATAGAATGCGTATGCTACATTCCCTAACCAATGTATCGTTTGTCCCCTGAAGTATTGCAGACCAGAGCTTGCAAGATACTTAAGTATGATACCCACTATACAAATAATGAAGAATCTTTTCTTTGTTATTGCCATAAATTCAAACCACTCCTATTCTTTGGCTGGCAATCCAACTAAACATCCGCTATTTTTTTATGATTATAACAATAAATGAACTTTTTCCTTGTTAAACTAATCTGCCCCGATAGTTGCATAGCTCTAATCGTCAGCTAACGCACCCGTTAGTTCGTTAAAGCTAGTTTTTATTTGTGATTTTTTAATATTTGAACCTCTTCTTCTAGTATCGATTTTTTGTTGAAGTTCTTTCTTAGGTTCTAAAATTCTTCGACCTAATATAACGAGGAAGCCGGTAATAACAATAACTCCCCAGCAGAAGCTATAATCAAAATCAAAGCAATGTCAAACATAAAAACAACTCCTAATTTATTTTCTATATTGCAGGTAAACTACTTAATAAATCTAATCAGGTTAATTCCACCATTAAAACCTACATTCGTGTTCAACTAACCTACCCCGATAGTTGCATAAGAAAAGAAGCTGTTTCCAGCTCCATAGAGAAGTAAAGTACCTGTTAGTCGAAGAAGCAATATATTTTAATTGTGCAATTCCTCATACAATTTCTTATGATCTTTATCACGTATAATGACTTTATATGGTATTGCTTCAACGGATAATTCCTTCCTTTTTACTTCAACTACCTGTCTTGCATACTCTTCAATTCTTTCAGCTTGCTCTTCAGTCTCCTCTCCTTTGGATAATGAAGTCTTTAAAATGATTTCAAGAGGTTTTGGATGAAAGGAGTAGGCAAAACCATTTGTTTCTTTAAACTTTTTATGTGTTTCTTCCATGACTGCTGTAAAAATAGGCTGCCAACTCTGACCCTTAATTTCGTCTTCACTTTCTCTTTTGACTTCAACTTTAAACTTCTCATGCTTTTTTGCATATATTACATCATGTACATGTTTTTCTATTTGACTCTTCACTTTTTTGTAATGTTGCTCTGTTCCTTCAATCCCCACTTTAACGGTAACCTTTTTGGGGTTCGTAGATACTCCACTAGCTAAAATGGTATAACCCTTTTCTTCTACAGCCTCTTGCGTTATTGTAAGTATTTCATCTGTAAGTTTCTCTAATTCTTTATTTTTTTCACTTGGTTCAACATTATCCCGTACTTCTAGTACAACCTCAACTCCATCAATTTTATAAGACTTAGCACATTTAAAAATAATATCTTTAATTTCATCCTCATGTTCTTGTTTAAAATCTTCATCCCCTACCCAAACAGTGAATGAAGGAGGCTCGGAGGAAAAAAGCCATGACATTCCAACTTCTACTTTTCCTTCATACTCCTTATTCTCGTTTAACTTTTTAGATATCTCGTCATATAAAGCATCTAGCTTTCCTTTCCTGTCATCCGTTTCCTTCAAGCTTTGCACAATTTGATTTATGAAAGAGACTTTTGATACAACCTCTGCCATTGCAGGAGAGATAAAAGCTGAGCCAATAAATAAACCCAATAATATGATTAACGCGATTCCAGAGTATGCTAACTTTTTAATCAGACTTACTTTTCTGATACGAGTTGGTAGGATAGGATTCTTATTTCTCTCTTGGGACTCCAACTTTTCAATATCAGAAATGATTCGTTTTTTCAGTTCTTGTTTTTGTTTGGTTTTCCACAGTAGATCGGCATTTAACTTCTTTAAGGAGATATCTAAATCAGTATCTTCATATTGTTTTTTCATCCAAATACCCCTCCTTTATTAGTTGTTTTTTTAAGGCTGGAATAGCTCTAAAAAGAGTTGATTTAACTTTACTCTCAGTCCAACTCAATATCTTTGCTGTATCCTCAATCGAAAAACCTTTGATTTTTCTTAAAACGATCACCTGTCGATATGTATCTTTGATTTCCCCTAACGCTTTATATAGTTCAGATGATTCCTCTTTTATTCGAATCATTTCTTCAGGTAATGAGGTATTGTCCTTTTGAAAAAGAAATACTTCTTTAAAGAACCTGCTGGGTTTACGTTTTCTTAAAAAATCAACCGTTAAGTTGTGAGCGATACTGAATAGCCATGTTCTTTCACTGGAATGCTGTTTAAATGAATTATGATATAAGTACGCTTTTACAAAGGTATCGTGGGTCAAATCCTCTGCTTGTTGATAATCCTTAACCATCAATAAAATAAAGCTTAAAATGGATTTACTATGTTGGTCATACCAATCTGCAATTTCTAATTTTCTGTACTCCGACAAGTCTCCACCCCTCCTTTTCTTAAATTTTCAATACTTAGACGTACTAACTAAATAAAAGTTGTGTTTTTGCGTAAAAAAAATCTCTAAAAGTTTAGATTAGAGATCTTTTTGTTTTTATAGAACTGATGTTTATCAGTTGTCTTAGAAATAAGGTAAAAATCATGCTCCAAGCTCATGATTTTTACCCTAGAATAAGTTCCTCGTTAGATCAGGGAACTATCCTGCCCCGATGGTTCCATAAGAAAAAGCTGCCTTTAAAGACAGCTCCGATCTTCAGCTAACGCACCTGTTAGTTCTATAAGAAACCCTGTATGGAAACATAGAAAAGAAATGAAGAGACAACAAGGCTCATATACCCCCAAAATCCTTTTCTATCTTTTTGAAGTTCGGCTAATCCTGTAACTAACATAATTGCCCCCGAGAACAACATAGAATACGGCATCAACTCAAAATTTTCTGTAATTAGCTGATAGGCTGATAAAGCAAGAACAATTATCGCTAAAATAATTCTAACCACTTTCAAAAATATATTTCCCCCTAAAAATTAAGTTCTGCACTATTTCTTTTCAATCATACCATTTAACAACTTGTCATTTATATAAAAAATGGAAATTACTCCTTTCACTATCCTGCACCGTTACTCCGTTAGTCCCGTAAGAAAAAGCTGCCTTAAAGACAGCTACGATTTCCAGCAAACGCACCGTTACCTGCAGAATAACATGGTATAAAACTACCTCATTGCACTTCCCAACATAACCATGCCAATAAATCCATATACAACGGTAACTCCCAAACCATACAAAATTAAGTTATCTTTTTTAAATAGTCTGATCAGTTCAAAGAAAGAAATCACAATCCGTAAAACCAACAATAGTCCAAATATACATAAAAATGACATCCCGAAAGCCATTGGAATCTCTGTCACTAACCTCATACCATCAGACTCATCATTTGAGATTACTCCAATCCCCATCCCAATATAAATCCATAAAAATGACCTCAATATCAATGTAAAGAATAAAATGTAGTAACGATGAACATTAGGTGCTAAAGAAGAATCCACAGACGTTATCCATTTTATAAAATACTTGATACATAACCTACACGAAATAATAGGATGTAACCACGCAAATATAAAATCTGTTTCATCGTCCTTAACATAAGAATTCTTTCCAAATGTCATATTAATTATATTTGATTCGTTTTTCTTGTTTTTTTTCCTTTTCATCTTCAACAACCAATCTATAGTCATAGTATAAATCGATATTCTTCAATCGAAATTATAACATAAACGAGAGTAAAACCTTTTCTGTGTTAAAGAGTCATTTAGGTATAAAACAACATTACACCAACTGCGTTCACCTTCCTCAGGAATACGAAATACTTAGTTCCGAATTTTCACATTTCATTGTTGTGGAGTTTATATAGAAAAGGTGCTGCAACAACCATTATGAAATATATTTTCCATTCCTTACTTTAATGAATATGACTCTTCATTTATAAGCTCTTATAGGCCACCATCTAAACCGTCAATTTTCACCCCTCTACTCCAATCACGATCGATTTTTAATTCATTATTTGTAGTGGATATGGTTAATTCTCCTTCTTTTTCATAAATTTTAGATGAATTCTCGTCATAAACTTTAAATGTTGTTGTATATAAGTAATCTATTGTGCCATCATCATTTTTGCTTTGTTCTTCAAGTTTCACATCTTGTACTTCAATACTTTTATTAATTTGTTTGGATACCAATTCTGGTATTTGAAATTTACGGTTAGCGATTTCAGCATTATATTGTTCTTCTGTTAAATATAATTTAATCTTTTCTGCGATTTCATCAAAAATTGGGGGATTGGATGGATCTTTAATAGTATATAGTTCTTTACTATAGTTATTAAATAGTATTTCTGCCTCTTCTACTTTGACCACATTTTCCTCTTGTAGGGGTTTTTCTTCACTGTTTTCTTTGATCACATCTTTGTTACAAGCAACTGCACCAATAAACAATACAACCAAAAACAATAAACTAATAATTTTCTTTATGATAGCCACCTCATTATCTTCAAATGAATCTACACTCTACATATTCTATACAAATTATGAATTACCCTTGTTACTTTCTGTCTTTCTCATCACTCATTACAAACAAAGTACGTGCATAATAATTCTGTTTGGATTGCCCGTACTCCCACTCAAACGTAGTCTCCTCTATCCTCGTCGTAGTTTTTTATATACTCGGTGAAGTCTTTACTTGGATGTTTAGCTACATAATCCGGCTCCTGAAAAATAAACATATACTGAATGATATTTGTGACCAGATTAGAAAGGAGAAATAGCTTTGACAAAATATCGGATCATAACCTTTGATGGAGGCGGCACTTTAGGTGCTTTAAGTTTACAACTTTTGAACAGACTGGCTCGGCAAAACCCAAAATTAATTAGTCGAACCAATGTTTTTTCGGGAAATTCAATCGGTTCATTCACTGCCCTTGCGTTAGCAAGTGGAAGATCGCCGAAGGAGACACTCCAGTTTTTTAAGGATAAAATCCTGCCGGCTTTCAGCGTTTCCCGACCAGGTGGACCTGTTTTCAACCAACAATTGCCATATTCTGGTTTCATTAAAGCGGTACAAACATTTTTCCCATCAGATCTTCTCCTCAAAGACTTAAAAAGACGAATTGTTGTACCTGCATTTCATTTATTCTCACCGGAGCTGAATCGTTGGACTCCTGTGTTATTCCACAACTTTCCTGGCTCTCCCTATTTAAATGAGAAAGCGAGTGATGTAATACTAAGGAGCAGTGGTGCCCCCGCGACGCAACGAGCCTATCAAAACTACGTGGATGGGTATACAGTAGCGACCAACCCCAGTACAGCCAGTATCGCATTTGCGGTGGGGAAGGCCAAACAGCCGTTGGATCAAATTGCGGTATTATCCATTGGAACAGGTGAAGAGCCGACTCGATTAAGAAGAGATACGAAGGGATGGGGGATGGTAAGTGCAGATAACATACGTCCCGAAAATATGAAGAACCTTCCCCCAAATTGGGGAGTTCTTTTGGACCGATCTCCCAATGAACCCTTACTGCCATTTCTTCAGATTGTCGCTAGTGGATCCGGTTACTATGAATCCATGGTCAGTTCTCAGCTTCTAGGAAATCGTTTTTTTCGGTTAAATCCACGGATCCCTAATTTCTCCAAAACGGACCCTTCTGTGGTTCCAGCTCTCATTTCAATTGCTAACAAAACAAATTTAACTCCTGCAGTTCAATTTATAGAGAAAAACTGGAATTAATAAAGTTACCCCATAAACCTGATTGAATTTTTGTTTTTATTTCAAGCATTCGGATTTTTTAAAACAGCCAGAACCTGGCTGTTTTTATTTATTCAGTTCTTCTTCAACTAAACTCTCTACTAATGTAAGGAAAATATGCCAATGTACATCTCTTTAATTGAACAACCTGCCCCGTTAGTGCCATACGAAAAAGGCTGCCTCAGCAACCTTCCTTATTGAAGTAAAGCACCCGTTAGTATCTTCACAATTTTAATTTACATAAATATCATCCATTTTCCTTTAAATTAGAAGTTTTTTGTGTAAATGGGTTTAATAATTATAATAATAGGGTATTTATGATTTGGCATATTTAAAAAAAGGAGATTAAATTATGGATTTGTCACTTGATATATATAAATTAATGAAATTCATCGAAGAAAATAACGAGGATTTTGAAGATTCATTATTAAACGAAGCATCTAATGTGAAAGACAAAATTGAAGAAATATTAATGGTCGGTAATATTGACCTGATAAATAATGCCCGTAAGCTGGTTCGATACATTATTGAGGGTGAAGAACAAGAGCTTCAATCATTTGCTAAACAAGAAGGTATAGCTTGGGCGACACACGAAATACCATTAACTTTCAAATTAGAGTGGGTGCAAGCCATTCGAAGAACTTTGTGGAAGTTCCTACAAGGATATAACGAGGTAACGAATCACGTTATAAATGAAGATTTTTTTTCGGTAGAAAAACAAATAAATAATCAAGTAGACAGGTTTTTAAATGTTTTTTTTATCACATATTCTCAATACAAAGATTCATTGATAACGGCTCAAAGAGAATTGGTCGAAAATCTTTCTGTGCCAATAATCCCAATAACACCCACTATATGTATTTTGCCTTTAATTGGTGCGGTTGATCTTTACCGAACGAATATTCTAGAGGAAAAAGTTTTAATAGAGATTGGAAAATTACGTATTCAAACATTGATTATGGACTTATCTGGAATTATGGAAATGGAGACTGAGGTAATTGATCATTTAATGAGGATTATTGACGGCACTTCATTAATGGGATGTACCACAGTGATTACCGGGTTAAGAGCTGAAGTGGCTAGCAATATGATACGCTTAGGAATGAGATTAAATGAAAAGGCACAAACATTAGGAACTTTACAACAAGCGTTGAATAAATACTTAATATGTTAAATACGGAGAATCTTAGAGGAGGGTCGCTTTGCGACTCTTTTTCCTTATTCAATATATTCTGACCAACTGTCTAAATATTTTTCCTGCCTAGCAGTTATATCTTTGTATAAAAAATATAGTTAGGCATTTAATTCAACACCAATCAATTCGTTTTCTTCTTCAACTAACCTGTCCTATAGCTCCATAAAAAAAAAGCTGCCTTAAAGACAGCTCCGATCTTTAGCTAAACCACCCATTAGTTTAAGTACAGTCCTTCATATACTAACTTGTGAATAAGAAAACGAGGTGTCCCTGCTGCATTCGTTGTTCAATTCAAGCACCCTATAGTTTAAATGTGACTATTCACAAATATCCATGTTTATTCATGCCCTATTTACTTATAACGATCGATAATTTATAGTTTGCATACTTGTTTAACTCTAATAAAAATTGATTTAACGCTTCATTACTTGGAAACCTGCACTCCAAAAGATAACAGCTATCTCCACTGATTTTATAATTATTGATGACATATCCTTCCTTTGTTTGGATAAATGAGAGATAAGGTTGATGATGTGTACCTTCTATATAGATATTGATAAAGGCATACGTAAAACACCCTAATTTCGCTTGATTCACTTTAATGCTATACCCCTCAATAACCCCATTGTCCTCTAATTTCTCCACTCTAGCTGCGGCTGCCGGTCCTGTTAAGTGAACTCTCTCCCCTAATTCTTTCATCGTAATCCGGCTATTACTACATAACTCCTCTATAATTCGCTTATCTGTTTGATCCATCTGAACGTCAACTCCTTTCAAAAATAAAGTCAAACGCCTAAAACACTTTAATTTATCTGTGTATTTGAATACTGCTCATATTATACACTTAACACTGTTAGTGAACACATGAAAAGAAAGGGAGTTGTAAAGATGAAGATTACACAAATTCGAAATGCAACGATAGTTGTAGAATATGCAAATAAAAAGTTTTTAATTGATCCTATGTTAGCAGAGAAAGGTGCGTACCCGTCTTTCCCTGGTACGATTAGGCAAGATCAAAACAATCCTTCAGTGAGTTTACCAACCTTTGCTGACGATATTATTAGTGGAGTTGATGCAGTCATTGTGACTCATTTACATTTAGACCATTTTGACGAAGCAGCGCAAAGACTATTACCAAAAGATATTAAAATGTTCGTTCAAAATGAAGAAGATGCAAAGGAAGTCCAAAATACCGGGTTCCACAATGTAGAGGTATTAACAAAGGACACTGTCTTTGAAGGCATCCAATTAGTTAAAACAAGAGGCGAGCATGGAAGAGGAGAAGAACTATTAAAGCGCATGGGGGAAGTATGTGGCGTTGTCTTTAAACATCCAAGTGAAAAAACATTGTACGTAGCTGGTGATACAGTCTGGTATGAAGGTGTACAGGAAGAATTGGATACCCATAAACCAGATATTATTGTTGTCAATGGCGGAGATAATCAATTGATAGAATATGGTTCTCTCATTATGGGAAAAGAAGACATCTATGAAGTACACAAGGCGGCTCCTAATGCTAAGGTTATTTCTGTTCATATGGAAGCTGTTAACCATTGGACACTATCTAGAGAAGAATTAAAAAGCTTTAGTAAAGAAAAAGGATTCTCAAGTAAAATGTTAGTACCAGAAGATGGTGAATCCTACAAATTTTAATATGAACACCGACAAATAGTGTCACGTTCCTATTTAAAAATAAGAAATAAAAGAAGCTCATAATTATCGAAATTTAATTATGAGCTTCTTCTAATGACGATATGAAATGTTCCAAGGATGACATCCAAACATGAAAAGCTACAAGGATATTTCGTTAGGAGGTAAAGTTCATGACAATGTCAGCAAAAGATACAAATGCCTCAACACACCAGCCTATATGGTTGCAAGAATATATTGATTCACCAGAAAGACAAATACACCTTTATAAAAAAACATTAAGAATTTTGATTCTTTCACAAATCTTTGGGGGAGCAGGACTTGGAGCCGGTATAACAGTAGGAGCGCTTCTTGCACAAGACATGCTAGGGACTGAAAATGCGGCAGGAATTCCAACTGCCCTATTTACTTTAGGTTCTGCAGGAGCTGCCCTGCTTATAGGCCGGTCTTCACAACGTTTTGGCCGGAGAGCAGGACTTGCAGGTGGTTTCCTTGCAGGTGGGTTAGGTGCCATTGGTGTTATAATTGCAGCCTTAACCAACAGCATCCCACTTTTATTTATTTCTCTTTTTATTTATGGAGCTGGTACAGCGTCTAATCTACAAGCGCGGTATGCAGGGACAGACCTTGCAACAGATAAACAAAGGGCAACTGCTGCAAGCATGGCCATGGTTTCCACTACCTTGGGTGCCGTTGTTGGTCCTAACTTGGTCAATACAATGGGGGAATTTGCGGATTCAATTGGTGTTCCAACCTTGGCTGGCCCCTTTATCTTGTCAGCAGCTGCTTTTATTATTGCCGGATTATTTATCTTAATTTTACTTCGTCCAGACCCTTTGGTTGTGTCCACAGCTATTGCGAATGCTAAGAAAAAAGGCGATAGTGTACAGACAGGGACAAACTTAAAGAATGCCACCATAAACAAAAAGGGTGTTGTTGTAGGGGCTTTAATTATGATTTTGACTCAATTTGTCATGGCAGCCATTATGACAATGACACCAATTCATATGGGACATCATGGTCATGGTTTGGGAGAAGTAGGATTAGTTATAGGTTTCCATATAGCAGCTATGTATCTTCCTTCACCATTGACAGGTATACTGGTAGATAAGCTTGGACGTATTACCATGGCTGTTGCTTCTGGTGCTACACTCCTAACCTCAGGATTGGTGGCAGCTTTTGCACCCGTAGGTTCAATGCCACTGCTTACCCTGGCGTTAGTACTGCTAGGTTTGGGCTGGAACTTTGGTTTAATAAGCGGGACTGCTCTCATTATAGATTCAACGCACCCATCTGTACGTGCAAAAACACAAGGATCAGTCGATGTACTATTTGCACTGTCAGGAGCAGCTGGTGGTGGGGTATCAGGAATGGTAGTCGCTCATTCTAGTTTTGCAGCATTATCACTTTCTGGAGCCATTCTGTCACTAGTGCTTATTCCTGTAGTTGTTTGGTCTCGGAAAAGTCCAAGCAAAGAGCTATGATAGTTAGCTTAATGTAGATATATCCCTATATAGTGAAATTAAAATATCAACAAGGCAGCTTTCAGCAAGAAACTGAAAGCTGCCTTTATTCATATAGGAAGGTAACTTATAAAAAAACAAGCTTCTAAAGAAGCCCAGGAAGGTTTTATGGAATCTCTTGTTCAACTAACCCGCCCCGTTTGTTCCTTAAGAAAAAGAGCTGCCACAGCAACCCTTTTATTAATGTAAAGCACCCGTTAGCCTAGGATATTAATATTTATTGCTTGTCATCAGGTTCTTCCGCATTGCCCATTGTTTTTTGATTTTTACTAAAATGATTAGCTATATATAAAAGTAAACCAAAACTTCCGCCAACAAGTACCCCGAAACCTGAACCAACAGCTAACCATTCCAAGGCATAAAAAACTATTACTCCGAGAAGAACATATGAAAAAACTGTATCAATCTTAAGCAAATCCCATCGTCTCCTTTACTGAAATATAAATTCAAAAGTGTTTTACTGTATCAAATGACCTGAAAGTAATGTAACCAAGCAAAGGTAAATGGAATGGAGAGATAATAAATATTCATTAAGCACCCTAAAATCATTACGTACTTTATGACTCTCTTCTTAATAAGAATTGATAAAAATAGTCCAATAACCGGTAATAGAATAACTGCTATTTGTATCGTTATATTTTCAAAAGTGTGCATCCCCCAAGGACTAACATTCATCAGACCCTTACTATGGATGAACAAAAAAGTTCCTGATAAGATCCAAATTAAACTAGTAATAAATATATATGTTACATTTCGCATCTTTATCTCCCTTTAAATTCGAGTCCCATATCTTCTAGTAAAATATTAACACATAATTCCATTTATTTGGCTCTTTATTACCTGAATTACCCTCCCCCTCATCTCCACAAAAAAAGGCCGCCGCAGCAACCTTCCTTTTTAAAGCACAATGTGATCACTTCATTTTTCCAATGCCATATTAACGGATTCGATGGCATGTATGACAGCTGTATCGAATAATGGCACTTTGGAATCCTCGGGTTTTACTAGTAATCCAATTTCTGTGCAGCCTAGTATTATTCCTTCCGCTCCATCATCAACTAACCCCTTGATAACCTTTTTGTAATAATCCCTTGAYGATTGTTGAATTTCACCTAAACATAATTCTTCATAAATCACTTTATTGATGACTTTTCTATCCTCTTCGCTTGGTATCAGGACCTTGATACCGTTAGTCTCAATTCGTGTTTTATAAAAGTCTTGCTCCATCGTATATTTAGTGCCAAGTAAACCAACCGTACTGATTTTGGACTTTTGAATTTGTTTTGCCGTTGAATCAGCAATGTGCAAAATCGGTAAACTGACTTTTTCTTCAATATATCCAATCACTTTATGCATCGTATTTGTACAAATTAGAATCATTTCGGCACCTGCCTTTTCCAAAGACAGAGCTGCATCGCCTAATAATTTGCCGGAGCTTTCCCAATCCCCTTCAGCTTGGCAGCGTTCGATTTCCTCAAAGTCCACGCTATATAAAATGCATTTGGCTGAATGCAATCCTCCTAATTTGGCTTTTACCTCTTCATTGATGATTCGATAATATTCCAACGATGACTCCCAGCTCATGCCGCCAATAAGGCCAATAGTTTTCATGAACATTCCCCTTTTCATTTGAAGATGGCTTACTTATCAGTCGAAAAACTCCATATGGGCTTTTTCTTGTTTGTAGTAATCTATTCTATTTTGTAAAGTCCCTGTATGAAACTCAAACTTATGACCATCTGGATCAGTGAAATAAATGGATTTCTTATCTTTTTCATCTCTTGGACGTCCTGACAGGATGTTTACATTCAATCCGATCAGTTTCTCGTACATGTTCATTAAGTCGGCTTCTTCTATGGAAAAGGCGATATGTGTGTATGATTGGCTTATTTCATTACGGGGAATATCTTTTTCTTCATTCAGGGCAATCCACATTCCATTCAAATCAAAATAAGCTGTGGTTCGGCCCTTTACTAATAATTTCGCATCAAAAACCTTCTGATAAAATTCTATGGAACTGTCTAAATCAGAAACTGAAAATAAAAAGTGATTCAAACCTTTTATAGACACATTACCACCTCATATTAAGATTTCCTTTTATTCGCCATTAAACGCTTATAGAGAGGATATCCGAACATGTAATACCCGGAAAACGAGAGCAGGATTAAGGATAAACCCGTCATTGTGAGGATACTGTATCTATACCAATCACCAAAGAAGGTTCCATCATGCAAAGTAATGAGGAACGTCGAGTAATCCGGATTTGTGGATAACACTTTTCCCGTACTCACATCCATTTGGACACCTTGACCGTTATTAAAGCGAACCTGGTACACATTTGCACTTGGCCTATATTCGATTCTAAATATATCTTCAACCGAATCCGCACCTGGAAGATCCTGAGACACAGCAATGGACACGACCTTCTCCATAGGTATCGCTTGATCTGGACTTGCCTCTTTCCCCGCCCTTAACTCATCAGCCACTCCGAGGGGTATCATATAAACAAGCACGAGGCCCGTTACTGCGATGAACATGAAAAAAATGGATAAAATCAATCCAGTCCATTTATGTACTTTTCGGCTTAATTGATACAACTTTACAGATTTCGACAATTCCATCACGTCCCTTGACTATTTTTCAAAAAAATTTTTCTTCATGACCACCCTATCTTTGTTTACAACATAATCATTCTTCAGATAAAATGCTTCTGCAAGCCCGTCATTGGCCGTTAATAGATATAGACTTTTAATCTCTCTCTTCTGCAGTTCAGCTTCTAAAGCTCGAAGCATTTTTGAGCCATGCCCTTTGCCTTGCATTTGATTATTCACACAAAGTTCTGCCAAATAATACGTTAAACCTTGATCAGACACTTTACTATTTCCAGCAATGAAACCAACTGGTTTATGATCAATATGAAATAAAAAGCCAAGAAATTTAGGTGTATGCAATAAGTCGGAAAGTCTCTCTTTAGCCGTTTCATAGGTCCATCTTTCATTCCATGGTTCACGATTAAAAACGTTCATGTAGAGTTCGATGCATAGCTCCAAATTCTCCGATGTCAGTGGTAACATTTCTGTCATATTCATGCTTCCTTTCTATTTTCATTAAAATTTTGTATATTAATCCAAATTATATCTTATCCTTGTTGAACTATCCTGTCCCTATAGGACCATAAAAGAAGAGCTGCCTAAGAAGAAGAAATGAAGGGGGCATACAATGAGCAGATTAGATAATTATGAGGTTCTAAAGAGAAATATGCTATTCCAGGCAGCATTAGCAATGAATAAAACCCGCTTTAGCTGACAGTCCAGTCCTGCCTTAGTGGATTCTATAAGAAAAAGGTCGACCGGATTTTTACTGGTCGACCTTAGTTCATTGATAACTGTTTCACGAATAGAACTCTATCTTGATTATGTCCGTCATAGTCAGAGTGGACTGAAACACCATCAATGAATGTATCTCCCTCTTCCATTTCAAATCCCATCTTGGTATGATAGGCGATTGAAGATTTGTTGACCGGAGACGTTACACAACGGACAACATTGCGGCCATTTTGATAAACGACATGGAAAAATTGATTATATAACTGTCTGCCGATATCATTTTTTCTGTATTCAGGATGAACTCCGACAAAGTGAATATTTGCCTCATCAGGCTGAGATTGAGATAGAATCCCTATTAGGAAACCGACTATGTTCCCTTCCTTTTCGGCTATGAAACTTGTATTTGTAAAATGATCAAAGAATAATTTCGGCAGCATATCAGACATTTGCCTTCCTCCCCACCATTCATTGATTAGCGGCGATATGGCATAGTAATCTGACCCTTTCACTGAACGAATTTCCATCCTTCTCCCCCTTTAATCATTAAGGCCTTTTTCACGAATTCATTCAATAATTAACATACCCCGTTAGTTCATTAACTTTTCATACGATAAATTACAATTCCACATATTACTGAAACTTCGCCAAATACCTTGATAGGCCTTAATCATATTATATTTTAATGATTTAAGAGACTTTCCCTTTAAAAAATGTGCATAACTTTTAATTTAATAGTAGATAAAGTATCATTGATTTTACAAGCAAAGACTAAATATTCTTACATTTCATCCTATTCCCTGAGATCCTTAATAGGCATTGGTAATGAGACATTCCCCATAAAAAAAATAAATAGGAGTGACTAAAGTGAAGGCACAAATCATTCAATCTTTTGGCGATCCATCCGTATTTCAGCTTGAAGAGGTTTCAAAACCCGAATTAAAACCTGGACATGTCCTTATTCAAGTCAAGGCTTCAAGTGTAAATCCTATTGATACGAAAGTCCGTGCTGGTGCAGTTCCAGCCGTTGCCCCCGAGTTTCCAGCCGTTTTACATGGTGATGTCGCAGGTTTGGTATCTGCAGTGGGAGAAGGAGTGACTGAGTTTAAAGTTGGCGATGAAGTGTTTGGATGCGCAGGTGGTTTTAAAGGGACTGGCGGTGCACTTGCAGAGTTCATGCTTGCAGATGCTGATTTACTTGCTCACACGCCGAAGAATTTGACGATGGAAGAAGCCGCTGCTTTACCACTGGTTGCCATTACCGCTTGGGAAGCATTATTCAATCGGGCACATCTAGTCCCTGGTCAGGATATACTGATCCATGCAGCAACCGGCGGTGTAGGCCACATTGCCATTCAGCTGGCCAAATGGCAAGGTGCGACAGTCTATACAACTGCCTCTTCGCAAGAGAAGCTGGAGATTGGCACGCGCCTTGGGGCAGATGTAACGATCAATTATCGAGAAGAAAGCGTTCACGACTATGTACAAAAGTATACAGACGGAAAAGGTTTTGACGTTGTGTTTGACACGGTAGGCGGAGAAAACCTTGATCGCTCTTTTGAGGCGGCTGCGGTACATGGAACGGTGGCAGCCATTGCTGCCCGTTCGACTCATGACCTCTCCCCAGTGCATTCGAAGGGACTTTCCCTCCATGTTACCTTTATGTTGTTGAAGATATTAAATAAGGACATGCATAAGCAATATGGAGAGATTTTGAAGAAGGTTGCCAAGGTGGTTGAGGAAGGTAAGCTGCGCCCGCTTGTGGATCCAAACATGTTCACCTTTGATGAAGTCTCAAAAGCTCATGAATACATGGAGTCAGGCAAGGCGATAGGGAAAATTGTTTTGAAAAATGATTGGTAAAGAATAGGCACTTTAACAACTTTATGTTCATTTAAAAATAGGCGGTACGGTGAAAATCTCTATAGATTCTCGCTGTACCGTCTTCTTTTATTTAATAGGACAATACCGCCTCTGATGTTGGGTATTCTTATTTAATAGAATTGCAGAAAACGGTACTCTGCCGTGTGATATAAATACCAGGTGCAATTTGGTTTAAATGATTGTTAAAAAGGAGAAAGGGAAAAAAAGGTGAGGTGACAAAATGATTTATCTGGAAATAGCAACGAAGCTGGTGATTGGGCTGGCTGGACTCCTGGCGGGGACATCAGTGTAAAGCTTCATTCTAAGGCAGGAAGCGTCACACCAGATATGCTTGACCTCAATCCTAGAGATGAAGCCCCTTCTATCTTAGTAATTGAGGAAGGCCAAATAAAAGAGGAAGAACTTCGATCCGTGAAAAAATCAAAAGAATGGCTTCTGGAAGGGCTTCAGAAGAGGAATTATAAAAAAATTGAGGATATCCTTTATAGAGAATGGTCAGAAACAGATGGATTCTATATACAGCCGTATCCCAAAGAAAACTCTCATATATAATAAAAAACTTGAAGATATTTTATTTTTCACACCGCTTAATTATAGACGGAACAGTGAAAACCTCTAAGATTCCCGCTGTACCGTCTCCTTTTATTTTTAATTGCCGTAAAGCACCAATAGGCTATAGTAATCGGAATTGGCAACTTTAAGACAGATTGCCATAGTAGACTCCTACAGGATAAAAAGGGCTTTCTGTCAAAATTGCTATATGGATGTTTTCAAATCAAAACGAAGCCCTTCACTCGTTTGGTGAATAAGTCGCCATCTAATAGTCCATCTTAACAAATGAAGCTACATGGAGGGAGGTTCTAGGCATGAGCCAAAAGCGTGATAAAGGCAATAGTCAGAAGGGAAAGGCTAAAAGCAATACAGTAGACCCAGTGATTGCAGCAGAAGACTTGGAAAAAGCAATTTATCCAACTAATAAGCCCCCGCGTAATGCTAAATAAGTACAATCTCGTGACTTCTTTGCTTTTCCAAAAAAAGCTTGCAGGTAAACGAAACTGAAGGGTCAAGCATACCGCTAACATGAAGGATTACTTGGCTCTTCATCGAAATAATAGACTTTTCGAATTTCCAAAATACCAGTCGTCATTATCTGGTGTATCTTCCCATCCAACGTATATATTTCTAATAGCCTGTTATTCGTTTCAATCACACCCCAAATGTTTATCTACATACATACTTTATCCATTCTTTATTAAACTAACCTGCCCCGATGCACAAGAAAAAAGCTGCCTTAAAGGCAGCTCTGATCTTTTTTAACGTATTAAGAATTTCAGCTAATCCTACTGGACACCATTACATAACCGACCGATATTCTCGACTTCAACAACGACTTCATCACCCGACTTGATCATGCAGCTGCCAGATGGTGAACCCGTGGCCAAAATATCGCCGGGCTCCAGTGTCATTACCTGTGAAAGCCAGCTGATTAAAAATGGAATGCTCAGAGACATTTCATTTGTATTTCCGTCTTGGACAACGCGGCCGTTTAAAGTGGTCACAATCCTTAAGTTTGTAGGATCTACCCCGGTAACGATACATGGTCCCAAAGGTCCGAATGTATCAAATCCTTTGCCCCGCGTAAACTGTGGATCTTTTTTTGTAAGATCTCTTGCTGTCACGTCATTAAATATCGTGCAGCCGAATACATAATCAAGCGCATCTTCTTCTTTAATGTTTTTTCCGCGCTTTCCAATGACAAGGGCCACTTCCCCTTCAAGTTCCACTTGATTGGATAGCTCGTTTGGAGGAAGGATAATATTCTCCTTGTCTGCAATAAGCGAAGATAAWGGCTTTAAAAATAGGAATGGTTCAACAAGGTTTGCCTCTCCACCCGTTTCCTTCGCATGACCTGCATATGTCCAGCCGAAATTAACCACTTTCGAAGGTTTTACAGGTTCCAAGATTTTCACGTCACTATATTTCAGCTCGACCCCGTCATACTTTATTTCCTTGTTGACAAGTTCAGCAAAACTGCTAGACAGTTGTAATATCATGTCATCCTCAACAATACCGTAATGTATATTGCCCTGTTGATTCTGATAGCGAACTATTTTTTGTGTTTTTTGTAGCACATGCATTATGAATAAACTCCTTTGATGAGTAAGATATACTTACCTCAGAAAATATATAAAATTCGGCTCTCCTCATAATCACAAACAAGCCCCCTGTAGGGGATAATACCAAACCCTTATGTCTGAAAATCTTTTTTATTACATGATGTTTTCTTTTTTTATATTGGTAGCATCTTGAGAGTGCTCCCAACATTCAAGATTTTCAAGACCTTTAATGCTGTCTTTATAAAAAACTGGATCTTGACCAGCCTTTTTCTGTTTCATATAATCACTTAATGCTGCAAAAGCTACTTTTGATAATAAGAGAACGGCAATTAAGTTTACGATAACCATCAAGCCCATAAATAAATCTGCTAAATCCCATACAAGCTCGACCTTTGCAACCGAACCGAATACAATCATGGCGAACGCGCCTATTCGATATAGAATCAACCACACTTTACTTTTGTGTAAAAATCGAATATTTGTTTCCCCATAATAATAGTTACCAATTAACGAACCGAATGCAAATAGGAAAACAAAGATAGCAAGACAGCCTGATGCCCAGGAACCGATGTGTTCACTTAATGATGTTTGTGTAAGTGCAATGCCAGTTAGCCCTGGTTGTTTATAAGCATCAGAAAGTAAAATAATAAATGCTGTACTTGTGCAGATGATCAGTGTATCCGTTAATACGCCAAATGCTTGAATAAGTCCCTGTTTCACCGGATGACTTGTTTTTGCCGTTGCGGCAACGTTTGGCGCACTCCCCATACCAGCTTCATTCGAGAATAAACCACGTTTAACTCCATTCATGAACGCAGCGCCTATTGAACCGCCTGCTATTTGTTCAAAGCCAAACGCGTTATTAATAATAAGAGAAAGAATTTCCGGCATTTTGGTTATATTCATTGCTACGACAAATAATGCCATTCCAAGGTATAACACACCTAGAATCATAACCTTGTATTCAGCAATTTTTGCAATACGCTTCACACCGCCAAAGATAATCACAGCGAAAGCAAGTGTCATGAGAATCCCTACGATTAAACGATCTGTACCAAATGAATTCTCAAAAGCAATTGTAACGGTATTTGATTGTACAGAATTGAATACAAGACCGAAAGAAAGCGTAATTAAAATAGAGAATAATACTCCCATCCAACGTTTGTTCAATCCTTTTTCCATATAATAGGATGGGCCGCCTCGGAAACCAGTTTTATCTTTCACTTTATATACTTGCGCTAACGTACTTTCAATAAAGCTGGTTGCTGAGCTAATAATAGCAATAATCCACATCCAGAATATCGCTCCAGGACCGCCTAATGCAATCGCAATCGCAATTCCTGTGATATTACCTGTTCCAACGCGAGCAGCCATACCAATACAGAAAGCTTGAAATGGGGAAACGCTGTCTTTAGAACTAGTTCTCCCTTCCATTAAAACACGGACCATTTCCTTTAACATTCGAACCTGTACAAATTTCAATTTAAATGTGAAATAAATCCCACAAGAAACAAGCATAATAACTAATAATTTTGACCAAAGGAATTCATTTGTTACGCCAACTACATCATGTAATAATTGTTGCATTCTATCACCTCTTATAAAAATTTACTAACTTAGAAGATACCTAGTTTTTTCACTGTAAAAATATCAACTTCATCAACTGATGAATTCTGTCCAAAATCAGGAGTTATATAGCCGCCAAATATTTGAATTAATAGCCTTGATGGCAGTATCTCAAAAATATAATGTAATATCTGCTGCAATCGATGTTTCCATCATTTCTTTTACCTTTTTAGGATCTGTTGTTTTTCCTAGCACCCACATCAATTTCGGCACGATTGCTTCTGTGTTCATATTTTTAGAACGTACTACACGATTATGGTCAATTTTCCGACCGACTTCATATATCCCCATGTCTTCTCCTTCTTCTAGACATTGAGTCGTAATGACAACAGATACACCGTGCTCTATTAATTCAATTAATTTCGCCAAAATGTTGCGCACTTGAAAAGGAACACCACCACTTCCATAGCTCTCCACAACCACTCCTTTATACAAATCTTTAAGGCAGTCAAAAAATTCTGGCTTTATCCCAGGATGTAATTTCACAACCGCTACATCTGTACAAAGTGATGTATCTAATTGAATGTGTTTCTTTTTTTGAATATGAATCGATTCATTATATTCAATATGGTCATCATGCATCGATGCAACATACGGATAATTAATACTTTCAAAGGCATCATAGCTTTTCGTTCTAAGTTTAATCGCTCTTGTCCCTTGAATGACTTTGCCGTCAAATACAATATATACCCCACCTATATCTTCACAAGCAAAACGAATAGCATCTGAAATGTTTCGTTTTGCATCCGTTTTACTATACGAAATAGGAATTTGCGAACCTGTAACAACAATCGGTTTTGATGCATCTTGTAACATATAAGAAAGTGCAGCTGATGTGTAAGCCATTGTATCGGTACCATGAGTAATAATAAAGCCATCGTATTGATCGTAATGTTCGTAAATAGCATTCGCCATATCTACCCAAAACTCTGGTTGTATGTTGGTGCTATCAATGTTCATTAACTCTTTCGTATCAATACGGCAACGTACATTTAATTCAGGAATGTAACTTAATAGATCATCGGCATGCAGTTCAGGTACAAGTCCGTTTTCTCCTTCAAGTGAGGCTACTGTTCCACCAGTCGCAAACAACATTAATTTTTTCAATGATAATGGCTCCTCTATCTCTTTTTTACAATACGTTTTTTAAAAGAAAGTATTCAATTCGCGTATGTTTATTCGATTCGCGTACTTTCCATGTAATTATAGTAACATAAATATAATAATTCAAGATAAAAATATTCAATTTTCGTACACTTCCTCCACTTTTAGAATCCACAGAATGGTGCTTGCTTCCTGAATCTGAGCTGAGTTATTACAAATAATAAATATCAAAAAGATGATTATTTCATTAAGATACTTAATTACAACTTAGATGAAATTAAGCCTAAAAACTCATATACATCAACTTGTTTATATGTTGTCAATGAGAATATTATAGTTTTTATATACGTGAATCATTAGTGAAATAATTTAAAATCTTTAATTAGGGGACAATTGATTTTATCCCATGTCGGATAATATACCGTCTGTCCAGATTTAAACATACAGTATCCTTAAAAATATCACGCAAAAAAAGCGATCATACGTTCAAAAGGCCGCCAATTGGCGGCCTTCTTATGGCGCTAACGCACCTGTTAGTTCATACAGGTTTGTTGGGTTGACACAAACTGTGAGGTGAAAATTAAGTTAAAAAGGACAAAAAAGATTACTCTTTCTTATCCTTTTCAAGTAAATCAATTATTCTATCAACTTTTGTTCAATGCTTTCTGATTTGCTTGGCTGTTTAGTAACGAGAGAAAGAAAAAGAAAAAAACACACCAGAAAAAATCCCAAATATAAAAATAAGGAAAACTAGTTGAAATATCAAATCACCAATATTCATATTAAATCCTACCTTTACTTCAATAAGGGGGTGCCGCAGCACCCCCTTATGAAATAAATCCCCTTTAGTTGGATAAGTTAAGCTACGATCTTCAAAAAAAAACCACTTAATTGAAAAACGTCTATTGATAGCAAAATAAATTATTATTTTAATCGGGGATTTTTAACTTTTATGTTAATAATTTGTATTATGTAAACCAGGAAAGTTAAATATATTGTGTTTAATGATGTCGGTATATGTTGTTTTATGTAGATTGAAATATAGAATAAATATGAACCCCATTTGTTACAAAAAAGTTCACTCAATATGTTAAGTTGGAGACTATCTTCGTTAATTATTAATTACTATAATTTGTCTTACTTGAGTTATTATATTTTTATTTATCACTTAATAATAAATACTTATATTGTATGTTTAAACGGGGTTTTAAAGAAATAAAAGAGGGAAGATATGAAAAAATTAAATGATCAACTATTGATAGACTCATACCTTAAAGCAATTGAATTAGACTTAGAAAAAAAATTCATCCTCGTTCTAGAAGAGGAATTGAAGAGAAGAGGTCTACCCCTTATCGATCAAAAAGATAGGAGTAACTAATTAGTATATGCTTTAAACTGTAATTCTTTGCTTTGTTTTTTAACCCATACTAATAATTCTTGTTCCTTAGTCAATTCTCTGTATAAGACTCGATCAAGCTGTAAAACTAATTAACTCTCTAAGATTAACCTTTTAGTGTCAAAAATATTGACTCAAATCCACTTTTAGAATTAATTAAATCTCTTACTTGAATTTCGACATAAACTTTCATTTGTCCTTTATGAACTAAACTGTAAACGGATTGATACGCAAATAGCATTGTTGAAGGAGACTTCTAATTAATATTCGTTAAGGAGTGATGAAAGATGATAAGCGTAACAGTAGATAAGTTAAAGTTCAAACAACAATTATCGGTGATTGAACAAATCACACTGAAAGATTTTCTGTATACCTGGGTAGGTAGCTCAAGCAAGGGATTTGACGATTTTTTTCACCTTGAGTACACAGTAGATGTATTTGCCAAAATGGAAAAAACGACGAATGACAACGATTTGTTGATTTCTGATGATGATTATTTCAGATACATAACATTGACGGAAGATAATCAAATTGTGATAGGTGTTTTAGATATGAATTCAGAATTAAAACATAGAATAATTTCACTAGATAAGATTAAATAATTCTTCGTTTTCTTTAATTCATACAAAATGAGGCAGCGTGGTACACTGTCTTTTTTTATTTGTTCACTATATGTCTTATGGGACGTTACTGTCCTGCCCCAAAAAAGCTGCCTTAAAGACAGCTCAGAGCTTCAGCTAATGCACCCGTTAGTTTTAGTAGATTTCTTCACATCCTTTTTAGTATTTCAGTTAATACAGGAATGCCGCCGTATGACGATTCTACAAGGAAGCTAACATTCTGAATTTCTATGGTTTTTTCCAACTGAATAAAAATCATGTAAGAAATATCAAAATATGATAGTATTTTCTATGTCATACATAATTTAATAATTAATAAAGAAGGAGCTAACTAGACATGAACATAAAAAAATATCTAGGAATCACGTTTCTATCAGTTACACTATTACTTTTTGGATCTATCACTGTTATCCATAGCTCAGCAAATAGTAATCCAAAAGAAGAGAGAGTAGAAGCAACTTCAACAAATCCAAAGTTAAACAATGTGAAAATTTTAGCTACTGGTGGAACGATTGCAGGTTCTGCTACGTCCAATACTGACACAACTGGTTATCAAGCAGGTGCACTTGGTGTTGAAACACTAATTAAAGCTGTTCCTGAACTAAAACAAGTAGCAAATGTGAGTGGTGAACAAATCGCCAATATTGGCAGTAACAATATGGATAATAAAACTTTATTAAAGTTGGCGAAACGAATTAATGAGTTATTAAAATCTAAAGACGTTGATGGTATTGTCGTAACGCATGGAACAGATACCTTAGAAGAAACTGCTTACTTTCTGAATCTGGTCGTAAAAAGCAACAAACCTGTCGTGATTGTTGGATCAATGAGACCGGCTACAGCTATAAGTGCAGATGGACCTTTAAACTTATATAATGCTGTAAAAATTGCTGCTAGTAAAGATGCTAAGAACAAAGGTGTTTTAATCTCATTAAATGACCGGATAGGTTCTGCGCGTTATATAACAAAAACCAATACAACCATGACAGATACATTCCAATCGGAGGAACAAGGCTATTTAGGAGCAATCGCAGGTAATAAAATATTTTTCTACAATGAACCTACTCGTAAACATACAACCAAATCGGTGTTTGATGTATCAAAACTAGATACACTTCCTCAAGTGGACATTATTTATAGCTATCAAAATGATAGTAGATATTTTTACGATGCATCTGTGAAAGCAGGAGCTAAAGGGATTATAATAGCAGGTGAAGGAAACGGTTTAACTTCTGATACTTCTTTTGAGGGTGCTAAAGACGCTGTCAAAAAAGGCGTGATTATTACTCGCTCTAGCCGTGTAGGAAATGGTATTGTTACGAGAGAAAAGATTGACGATGAAAATAATTTTGTTACAGCGGACTCACTTAATCCTCAAAAAGCACGTATTTTGACGATGCTTGCATTAACAAAAACAGATGATCCAAAAGAAATTCAGCAATTTTTCAACGAATATTAATCATTAAAATTAGAAATTTCTTGATTAACTAAAAGTGAATGAAATTTAAAGCATACGATGGTATAAATCACCAACGTATGCTTTTATTTATTTTTGTACTAAGTTGAACTAAATTGTCCTAGTTGTATAAAGAAACAACTGCCCTCAGGGAAGCTCAAATTTCAGCTAACGCACCCATTAGCAAAAAACTCTTTACTTAATATTCCTAATATAATCATCCGTTTCATTATAAGAATTTATCTGATTCGTATTTCCTCTATTTTTCATATAGTAGAAGAGATAGCATAAAATAATAAAAGGTACTCCACAATACAGAGCAATTCTTTGGCTCGCATCAAAAGCAAGACCTATACAAGAAGCAAGACACAAAACACAAGCAGCAATGGGTACAAAAGGATAAAGTGGTGTACGGAATTTTAAATTTTTAATATCTCCACCCATTTTCAAAAAATGTTTACGGAACATGTATTGAGATAAAACAATCCCTATCCAAACTACTACTACTGCAAATCCTGATATAGCCACAAGTACTACATAAACTGTATCAGGTGCAAATACACTAGATAATAGAGATAAACAAGCTACTGCCATACTTATAACTAAAGCATTCAATGGTACTCCATTTGACGTTATCTTTCCAAAAAATGAACTTATCATTTTCTCATTTGAAAGAGACCATAACATACGAGTAGATGCGTATAGACCAGAGTTTGCTACTGAGAGTAAAGCTGTAATAATAACAAAGTTCATAATATCAGCTGCATAAGGAATTCCAATGTTGTCAAAAACCATCACAAATGGACTTTCAATGACTCCTGCTTCTTCCCAAGAGATTAAACCAGATAACACAAAAATTGCACCAACAAAGAAAAACATTGTTCGCCAAATTACATTTCTAATAGATCTAGGAACGTCTTTTTCTGGATTTTCACTTTCTCCAGCAGCAATGCCAATAAGTTCTGTTCCTGAAAAGGCAAAATTAACGGAAATCATGGCCATAAAAACTGGAAGCAGGCCATTTGGGAAAAGACCCCCATCTGCAGTGAAATTAGAAAGCATGGGGGCAGAGGCTCTATCATCCATTGGAATAAATCCAAGCATTGCAGATCCTCCAAGTACAATAAATAAGATAATAGTAATTATTTTAATACCTGAAAACCAAAATTCGGTTTCTGCAAATATTTTTACTGAAAAGGAATTAAGTAAAAAAATTAGAATCGCAAAGACGGCGCTCCACATCCAAACAGAAGTGTTAGGAAACCACCTCTGCATCAACAGTCCAGAGGCAGTAAATTCGGAACCTACCGTTACCACCCAAGTAAGCCAGTACATTAAACCAATAGTAAATCCAGTAGCAGGACCGATATATTTGGTAGCGTAAGTTTGAAATGAACCTGTTACTGGCATAGCAACAGTTAGTTCGCCTAGGCATAACATGACAAGGTACATGATTAATCCGCCTACTAAGTAAGCGAGAATCGTACCTCCTGGTCCAGCTTGGCTAATTGTATATCCACTGCTCAGAAAAAGACCCGTTCCAATTACACCACCTAGCGAAATCATGAACAAATGCCTGCTTTTCATTGAACGTTTCAACTGGTTTTCATTGGTATCATTTGTGTTTGGCATCTAGTCTCCTCCTCGTTTACTACTCTACAAGTACTTATTTTAATAGATAACAATATACAAAGTTTATATTCTTACAGAAAAATCAGAATCTTTAATATAAAGACTGACCTGCACAGGTCAGTCTTTATGTCATCATATTGTTTTATTATTAACTTTAAAACAAACAACTTTTGGTTCAGTCATTTCTTGAAGTGCAAACTTAATTCCTTCACGACCTAATCCAGAACCTTTTACACCTCCGAAAGGCATCGCATCTATGCGATAATCTGAGCTATCATTTACCATAACTCCACCTACATCAAGTTTACGTATTGCTCTAAATGCCTTATCTAAATCACGAGTGAATATACCTGCTTGCAGTCCGAAATCTACACGATTAGATTGGGAGATAGCTGTATCAAGATCAGGAACATTATAAATGGTAACAACTGGGCCAAAAACCTCTTCAGTTGCCAATTTACAATTTTCTGGTACGTTAACTAGAACGGTAGGTTGATAAAAAGACCCTTCGCGTTTTCCACCACATAGCAACTTTGCACCTTTCTCAACAGCTTCATTTACCCAACTTTCAACACGTTTTGCTTCTTTTTCGGAGATCATTGGTCCCATATCTGTTTCTTCTAATAATTTATCACCTACTCGATATTGTTGAGTACGATCTATAAATTTACCAATAAAATCATGATAAACACCTTCTTGGACATATATTCTCTGTACCCCTAAACAATTTTGTCCTGCTGCCCAAAATGCTCCAGAAACAGTTGATTTCACAGCTTCTTCTAAATCAGCATCTTTCAATACAATAACGGGTGAGTTTGATCCAAGCTCCATACATATCTTTTTCAAACCTGCTTTTTGAATAATTGCTTTGCCAGTGGCAAGTCCTCCTGTAAAAGAAATCATTCGTATAGCTGAATGAGTAATTAGGCTATCTCCCATGTCACCTGGATGACCAGTAATGACGGATAAAATTTTCGGTGGCAAACCGGCTTTTTCAAAAGCTTCTGCCAATAAGAGAGCACTTAATGGTGTTACAGTTGCTGGTTTTACAATAATAGCGTTCCCAGCAGCAATAGCAGGACCCACTTTATGTGCAACAAGATTTAATGGATCGTTAAAAGGTGTTATAGCTACAATAATGCCAATAGGAAAACGATAATAGTAACCTATGCGATCTTCGCTTCCGGGCATTTGATCAAACGAAATGGTTTCTCCATGAATTCTCCTTGCTTCTTCAGCACTTATACGAAGTGTTTCAATACAACGCAGTACTTCTTTTCTTGCTTCTTTAATTGTTTTACTTCCCTCACGAGCAATAGTAGTTGCATATCTTTCCTTATTTTCAAGGATCCAGTCCGCAGCACGATGAAGAATAGCAATTCTTTCGTGTGTTGGCATATCTGCTGCTATTTTAACTCCTTTTTTTGCTTCTTCTATTGTATATATGACGTCGCTTTCATTAGCAGCAGGAACTGTTGTGATTAAACTATGATCMTGTGGATCCAAGACTTCAATGCATTTATCACGAGATACCCATTCCCCAGCAAGAAACATCTTATTTTTATTTATTAATTTGTCAGTAAATATCATACAAAATCACCTCAAGATAAGTAATTTTTAACTTATAACTTTAAGACTGAAACGAATTATAATTATAATTGATCACGGTTAATGTTGATTAAATCAATAAGAATTGAGAATCCTGTTTCTTTACGTCCAGCTCCGGCTCCAATTAAGGTAATCGGGCCCGCTAAATCACAATCATAAGTAATAGCATTTTGTGCACCTAAAACTCCAGCTAGAGGATCTGTAAGAGGTATAGCTTCAGGTCCTACCTTTGCAATGACTTTATCGCCATCCTTTATACATTTAGCAATTAACTTCCATCTCTTCCCTTCAGATTTTGCCCACTCAATGTCCTCTTCCGTAAGATGACTAATTCCTTCACATTCTACTTCTTCTCGTTTCATTGGAATACCCATTACAATGTTAGCAAGAATGGTAGCTTTATATTGAGCATCATATCCCTCAACGTCGCTAGTCGGATCTGCCTCTGCATAACCTAGAGCTTGTGCCTCTGACAATGCATCTTGATAACTCAATCCTTCTTCCATTTTAGTTAGGATATAATTAGTTGTTCCATTCAAAATCCCCCGTATTTCAAAAATGCTGTTCCCTGCCAATGAACTCAGAGGCATTCTTAATGCTGGGGTTCCACTCATAACTGTTCCTTCAAAGCCCCAACGAACATCATTTTTTTTTGCTAATTCAGCTAACTCTTGATAAGCTAGAGAAACCGGACCTTTATTACTCATTACTACGTTCTTTTTGCTTTCAAATGCTGCTTTACAATGATCAATGGCAGGTTGGCCTGTTTTTACATCAGTAAAGGTAATTTCAACAACAGTGTCTGCATTACTCTCACGTATTGTTTGAAAAMTATCCCACCCTCTTACCAAGCCAGGGGTCTCAGGGTAACTATCTAATTTTCCTGTTTCCTTTACAGCTTGTAATGCTAAAGAAAGATCCAACCCCTTTGGATCATAAAGGGAACCTTTCATAACATCAGAAATAGCAACGATTTTTGCATCAAAGTTAAACCCACTACGTAGTGACTCACTTTTATCTTGTAAAATTTCAGCTAACCCTTGACCAACTACACCAAATCCAAGTAATGCTATCCTATGTGTCATATTTCAATACCTCTTCCATTAGTTATATTTTATGCTTTCAACTACAGCTAACAGGGTAATTGGATTCTAAGTAAGAAAAAGCTTGCTCTAAATCTGCTATAAGATCTTCTGTATCCTCGATACCTACAGAGATACGAACTAAACCTTCTGGGATACCAAGGGCTTTACGCTCTTCAATAGTACATTCAACATGGCTGGTCGTTCTTGCGGGCCCATATATCGTTTCAACGGCTCCAAGATTTCCAGCTTTGTTTGCATATTTTAATTTTGATAATAAAATTTTGATAGCTTTCATTTCTTCTTTTAATACAAAACTTAATATCCCACCGAACCCTCTCATTTGTTTCTTTGCGATATCATGATGTGGATGCGCTTCCAATCCCGGGTAATAAACTGCGTCAACAAGCTTTTTCTCTTGAAGATACTTTGCAATTTCCATTGCACTTTTTTCTTGTTGCCGTACACGAAGCTTTAACGTTTTCATCCCTCTTAAAATAAGGTAGGCTGACCACGGGTCCATAGTTGCTCCATTAATTTCACGAAAATGATAGACTTTTTTCATTAATTTTTCAGAGCCACATACTATGCCACCTAATGCATCTGCATGTCCACTTAAGAATTTAGTTGCACTATGGACTACAATATCAACTCCTAATTGAAGAGGATTTTGATTAATTGGAGTAGCAAACGTATTATCTATGATAACTAATGCACCCACTGATTTTCCGACTCTTGCTAGCCTCTCAATATCAGTAACTTTCATAGTAGGGTTAGTAGGAGACTCTAAATATAGCACTTTACACCCTTTGGCCACTTCAGCTTCAATTTCTTTATGGTTTCCGGTATCACACAATGTCACATCGACATCAAGATTGGGCAAGAATTCAGTAAAAATTTTATTGGTTCCTCCATAAGTATCTTTAACTGATACAACCCGATCTCCCGGTCTTAGAAATGTATATAATGTACTACTAATAGCAGCCATTCCTGAAGAAAAACCTACAGCTTCCTCTGCCCCCTCGAGTATCCTCAATTTTTCTTCCAGGGCTTGAACAGTCGGATTTGCCATTCGATTATAGGTATAACCAGGTTTATTTCCAAGGGCAACTTCTTGCCATTCATCCACGTCATCGTAATTGTAGGCTACACTAAGAACTACTGGAACTTGGGTTGCATTATATGCAAGAGATTCTTTTTCTCCTGCCCATACCGCTTTTGTTCCATCTTGCACATCTTTAAAGTTATTCTCACTCATATTTTTCCACCTCTAATTTTATAACTTTGTAAAAATGGTTTTGTTGAAACATGTATTTTATTTTATATATAATATATTGTATATTTTATACTCCAACCTCCTCCCTTCCACATTTCAGTTTTCACCTAATGTTATCTTGGGTTTATTTCTAAACATTAAGGTAACAAATGAAAAAATATACTTTATACTTTATATTATATATTGTATATAGTACAGAATAGTCTGAAAATATTTTACATATCGAATTATATAATTAACTTATCTTTTTTTCAATGCTTTATTTTTTTATTCTTAAAAATTCTTTAAACAGCATTATTTCTAATGCTATAAGCTATATCAACTTGAAAAACAACAATTCATAAAAAAATGGAAGTAGGAGTCGTTTTATATCTTAAATATAATAATAAATAATAGAGATATTGAAGTCTGTAAAAGATGGTGCTAAGCTAATATAAAAGACAAGAATTTCGAATTATATATTGTATACTATATAATATTAACTTTTGGCTTAGGGGGAAACGCTATCAAAAATAAATATCAATCATTAAAAGATCTCGTATATGATTATATAACTGAAAGAATTCAGAACGGAACCTTACTTCCTAAGCATAAGATAAATGAATCGGTATTATGCGAAAAATTAGGAGTAAGTAGAACTCCTGTAAGGGAAGCTTTGATACAACTAGCTTCAGACAATTTACTCGAGTATCTTCCTAGAAAAGGATTTATTGTAAAAGAACTTGATACCAAGAAAAAGCTAGATGTATTTCGAATTGTTAGTGTATTGGATTCTTTAGCAGCCTCTTTATCTTTGGAGCATATTACAGAAAGTGATATTGAACGTATGGAAGATTTGGTTAAGAAAATTGAATTTTCAATTTCAACAAAAAATTATTTAGATTATCAAAAATACCAAAATCAATTCCATAAAGTATATATTGATAAATGCAATAATCCTACATTAATAGATCTTCTTGATTCTTTACAAAATAGTTTTGTCAGACAAATTTATTTAAGTAATAATGAAGAAAAGCTTTTTGCCGTATTAGAGGAAATGAATGAAGATCATAAAGAAATTACCAATTATTTCAAAAAAAGAGATAAAGAGAATTTAGAGCAACTTATTAAGAATAAACATTGGGAAATAACTCATTTAGATATGATATAGGGTTCCTGTCTTATAGTGGAAGGTAACGGGATTATCGACTCCCACCCACCAATCCGATTCTGGAGAGGGCCTGAAATACTTATATGACTAGCTATTTTGTAAACACAAAGAGCGTTAACCCTTTTGGCTAACGCTCTAAATCTATTAATAATAATAACTTACCAACTCATATATGAACCTTTCCGACTATGAGTTAAGCCATACATCACACTCTTCTTTCTCTATTCTATCCCTCATATAAATCGTGACCACCAACATAAATAGTACCGTTTGCATGATCAATTCTTATTGGCCATTCATACGGAACAGATATACGTCTAGCCACACCTCTCCAAAAATTACATGAATCGGCTTCAAAGTCTTGAAACTCTTTTAATAGTTCTTTATAAGATGCACCGTCAAATTGTATAATTAGTCTTAATGTTCAACAAATAAAACTGTTAGTCGTGAATGAGCTTAGTTGAACATGTCTTATCTTGTTCCATACATGTGACCTAAAAACTTCTCCTGCTGCTCATCTGTCTTGTTCTCTGCCAAGCTAAGCAATAACTCCTAGTCATTCGCTCGTAAACCGTTTCATTTACTTATAGAACTTCTTAGCTTATCAGGCTTGTAAAGTGAACCCTAGACCTTTCCTACTATCTTAATAAAGATGGCTTTTGAGTAAATCCTAACCTATAATTAGTCTGATACTGTACTACATAAGGGGACAACAATGTATATCTGGAATATTAACAAACTCGTCATAGCTTTACAGGAAGGAACAATAACCAACAAACAAAAGAAAAGATACCGTATATTCTTCTGGGTAATATTTACTCTTTCAGTACTCGCATATCCTGTAGTTTATAATCCTTCAACTATGAATGGATATGATGTTATAGATTTAATTTTGACTTCAATTATCGATGTAATTGCAATCTATCTGTTAATCGTTATTTATAAAAAGAGAAGTAGAAAAGACTTAGATTTTTTCTTACCTTTCTTTAGCTTATCGATTCCTCTATTCTTGCATACCTTCGTATGGTCAATACCTTTATTTATCATTGCTTATACATATATTGAACTTTTCGCTCCTTATCATTCTTTGGATGAAACTAATCTAATTGATATATTTATATTTACGATAATCGGAATTGCTATTAACATAATGAATATTCATTACTTTAAAAAGATATTTAACTAAGCACCTGCACCTTATTGGTGCTTTTTTATTTCCTCCTTACAGATCCACCAACTGGTTTAATTCTTCTTTTTCTTTGGCTTGGAACCAGGTTACTCGGATTGCTGAAATAGTTTTAGCAAGATGGGTGATAAAAGCGAAAACCACAAAACCAATAAAGCGACTGCTACACAGGCAGTTTATGTTGAAGATAGGCGCGTTTAAGAAATTTGACATGAAGGTGAAGAGCCGAGTAAATATGATAAAGTACCATTTTCATACTTCAATGGAATTGGGAATTGTGAAAAAGTTATTGGACAAGTTATATTTTGATATGGGACTTATTACTAACTAAATAACCACAAAAACTAACATTTTAGGATAATATATGATATTTTAACCATGATATGTTTACATACAAAAAGGAGAGTGAATCTATGAAAAAAATAATTAGTATCGTAACACTTATAGTTTTATACTGGATTGTTTTATTAACGTATAGCGATAACTTAGAATATGATTCAATATTTTATTTAGCAAGTTCCTTATTCATTTTATCTTTAATTTTTATATGTTTCTTAAAAATTAAAGATAAGATAAATATATTTATTTTAATTGCGCTTTTAAATATCTCGGCAATTTATTTAACTGTTAATTTTCTTATAGGCATAATACTTTTTTTAGCTTTCATCGTGATTTTCTGTTTTTATATTTATTCATATATAAGTAAATAGTAACATGTTAATAGAAAAAATCTGAATATTTCTTCCTATTCCCCTGGGTTTATATATGTACATGTACATATATTTAAAAGGAAGGAATGAAGGCGATGAATTTTAAAAAAGGTACTGCATTTTTCATGAGTTTTATAATATTACTTGGTACCAGAATTTATTTAAAGAAAAGAATCGTCCAGAAAGACTATTTAAAAGTTAAAATTTTCTTTATCCAGCAACCAATTCAGTGAAAGTAGCTTTACCCGCCTTACTATCAACTGAAATATCACCTACTTTCTGGTTAGCTAATGCAGTTTCAGTACCTTTTCCAAAGATAGAATCGAGTGATTCAGGGCTATATCCTTCAGTATAAAGTGCAGCCTGGAGAATCCATGTAAGATTGCCTTTTGCACCTTTTTTGACAGTGACAATGGCTGCTCTAGTCTTAGGTCCCCATTTTTCATCCACAACTAATTTCTTATTGTAGGTTATTTAGTTCTATTTATAAGGCTTTGATAAGAACAGACTTAGTTTTAGGTCCCGGAATGTCATCCACATTATCCCCAGTTGAATATGAAATAGTTTGAAATGTGATCAAAATGTGGCCAGCCAGCCAGTTCCCTTTCATTTTATAAAAATAAAAAAAGCCTTGGCAACTGAGAAACTCAGTAATACCAAGGCTTTAAAGTTATTAATACATTGACATATATTGTTCGCGTTCCCATGGGTGAACTTGTGTACGGAACATATCCCACTCGATTTCTTTTGCTTCGACGAAGTGTTCAAGTAAATGTTCACCTAATGCTTCTTTAATGACTTCATCAGATTTTAATGTTTCCAATGCAGCATATAAAGTAGCTGGTAGATCAACGATACCTACTTCTTCACGTTCTTCTTTATTCATTACATAGATGTTGCGATCAACTGGAGCAGGAGGAGTCAAGTCGTTCTTGATACCGTCAAGACCAGCTTTTAGCAGAACGGCAAGTGCCAAGTATGGGTTTGCTGCTGGATCGACACTACGTACCTCTACGCGAGTACTTACTCCGCGTGAAGCTGGGATACGGATTAGCGGGCTACGGTTTTTAGCAGACCATGCAACATAACAAGGAGCTTCGTAACCAGGAACTAGACGTTTGTATGAGTTAACAGTTGGGTTTGTTACCGCAGTGAAGCTTGGAGCATGCTTAATGATACCCGCGATAAATTGCTCAGCTGTTTTGCTTAATTCCAATTTACCTTCTTTATCATAAAATGCGTTTTCGTTGCCTTTGAATAGAGAAACGTTACAATGCATTCCAGATCCGTTAACACCGAACAATGGTTTTGGCATGAATGTTGCGTGTAAACCATGTTTGCGGGCAATCGTTTTAACAACCAATTTAAATGTTTGGATGTTATCACAAGCTGAAATCGCATCTGCATATTTAAAGTCAATTTCGTGTTGTCCTGGAGCTACTTCATGGTGGGATGCTTCGATTTCAAATCCCATTTCTTCAAGCTCAAGAACGATATCACGACGGCAGTTTTCTCCTAGGTCAGTAGGTGCAAGGTCAAAGTATCCGCCCTTATCGTTCAATTCCAGCGTCGGCTCGCCTGCTGCATCCAGTTTGAATAGGAAGAATTCAGGTTCAGGTCCAAGATTGAAATCTGTGAAGCCCATTTCTCTTGCTTCTGCAAGAACACGTTTTAGGTTTGCACGTGGATCCCCATCAAAAGGAGTTCCATCCGTATTGTAAATATCACAGATCAAGCGTGCAACTTTACCTTTTTCGGAAGTCCAAGGGAAGATAACCCATGTATTTAGATCAGGATATAAGTACATATCAGACTCTTCGATACGAACGAAGCCTTCAATGGAAGATCCATCAAACATCATTTTATTATCAAGTGCTTTTTCTAATTGACTGACTGGGATTTCAACGTTTTTAATTGTCCCTAAAATGTCAGTGAATTGTAAACGAATGTACTTAACATTTTCTTCTTTCGCTAAACGAGTGATGTCTTCACGTGTGAACTTTGCCAATTTCTATTCCCCCTAATAATTCATAAATCATATTTTTTATTGGAAAAAACGGGACATATCCCCTTGTCTAAGAGATGTTCGATGCTTGCTTCCTTGTAAAAGCTCGGCACGCAGAAGCTTGCGAAGATCCTCGTCACTAAGGTCATGCCTTATTTTTTCCGCTTGTTCTAATTCTTGGGTTTTAGGTAAATTCTGTTCCTTTACAGTGAAAATCTTTTTAATGCCGGCCAGATTGACTCCTTGTTCGATTAAATCTTTAATCTCAAGCAGTCGATCGATGTCATTTAATGAAAAGACCCGACGATTTCCATCTGTTCTCATAGGAGTAATAAGTTGATGCTCTTCGTAATACCGAATTTGGCGTGCAGACAACTCAGTTAACTGCATGACGATTCCGATGGAAAAAAGAGGCATCGAACGCCGAATGTTGTTGCCGCTCATTCTTAGCATCCTCCTTTGTTTATCTTAAAATAATCTTATATCATGTTATTAAACTTGTCAATATGATGTTACATTTTATGACGTGATTTTTCTCAGAAAAATTAAATGATTTGTTACTACACAAATATTATGACTATTGCTCTTACTGGAATCCAATTGTATCTGGATTCCCATAACATACCTTATTTAATTTCAATTACAATTGGATCAGCTTTTTGTCCATTAGCGCATTCACAGCAGTCAATACAGCCATTTTAACATGGGCGTATGTCAATCCGCCTTGAACATAAGCAACATATGGAGCCCTTGTCGGACCATCTGCCGTCAGTTCAATGCTGGCCCCCTGTATAAAGGTGCCTGCAGCCATGATTACATCGTCCTCATATCCCGGCATATAAGCAGGATACGGTGTCACATGTGAATTGATTGGTGATGCATATTGGATGGCCTGACAGAAGGCAACCATCTTATCCCGTTCATCAAATTGTACGGATTGAATCAAGTCAGTTCGTTTCGCATCCCATTTTGGGGATGTATTCATACCGAGCTTTTCTAAAAAGGCAGCTGTGAACATGGCTCCTTTAACAGCTTGGCCCACGACATGCGGTGCTAGGAAGAATCCTTGGTACATTTCCTGCAGACTATAAAGCGAAGCACCTGCTTCAGCCCCTATTCCTGGTGATGTTAACCGATAAGAGCAAGCTTCAACCAGGTCCTTTTTACCAACAATGTATCCACCGGTTTTCACTATCCCGCCGCCAGGATTTTTAATGAGTGAACCAGCCATTAAATCCGCTCCGACATGACATGGTTCTTGTGTCTCAACAAACTCTCCATAACAATTATCCACGAACACGACGATTTCCGGGTTAATGCCTTTAACAAAGGCAATCATTTCCTTTATTTCATCGATCGTAAAGGAAGGACGTGTAGCATACCCTTTTGATCTTTGTATACCGATCATCTTCGTATTCGGTTGAATGGCATGTTTGACGGCTTCGAAATCAACGGTTCCAGTTTCCGCCAACGGAACGGCCTTATAGCTGATCTGAAAATCACGTAAAGATCCAATACCCGTCCCCCGGATACCGACGATTTCTTCCAAAGTATCATACGGCTTTCCTGTTATGTATAACAATTCATCCCCTGGGCGCAAAATGCCGAAAAGAGCGGTGGAGATGGCGTGTGTGCCTGATATAATTTGGGGGCGCACCAATCCAGCTTCCGCTCCAAAAACATCTGCGTATATCAATTCCAGCGTATCGCGGCCCATATCGTCGTATCCATACCCAGTAGTCGGGATGAAGTGGGAATCACTCACTTTATGTGCTTGATAACTTTGTAATACGCGAAATTGATTTTCTTCGATTCGTTCGTCCACTTGCTTATGTAATGGAGAAATCATTGCTTCCACTTCCTGGGCAATGTTTTTCAACACTTCTCCATTTGTTAACTGCTGATACATCAAAATTCCCCTTTATAATGAATATTTCTCCAGCTGCCCGGTTATTGGATGATCAGCTAGACAAAAACCTTTGCATTCATATCTTTCCGATTCTTCATTAAAGGAGAGAGTGCGCAATATGGTTTCATTTTTCAGCTGTGATAATAGTTTACCCTCACTCGATGGCAGGAAAACATGATACGGGATCATTTCTTCAATCACGTACTTTTCAATTTCTTCCATGATTTCATTCAGATCCGATTGTTCATAGGCACTGATCATTAATGAAGCACGACTGGCTGATCTCACAAAATCAGCGTGAACCTTATCTTTCTTATTATACAACGTTAGCTGTGGAATGGAAGGGACATCTAAGTCATTTAGCAAATCCTGCACCGTTTTCTGATGATTAAAGTAATCGGTACTTGAGGAATCGACCACATGTAACAGCAGATCCGCTTCTTTCACCTCTTCCAAGGTAGAGCGGAATGCGGCAATTAAAGATGTCGGCAAATCTTGTATGAATCCAACCGTATCCGTCAGAAGCACGGTAAATCCGCTAGGAAGAATCGCCTTTCGTGTCATGGGATCCAGCGTAGCGAATAATTGGTTCTCTTCATATGAATCCGCCTCCGTCAAACGGTTGAACAGCGTTGATTTACCTGCATTCGTGTATCCCACTAGTGCTATTTGAAAGGTCTTATTACGTTTCCTTCTATCACGATAGCGTTCACGATGCTTCACTATCCCACTTAATTGCTGCTTGATTTCATCTATTTTTCCACGGATGTGGCGGCGGTCGCTTTCCAGCTTCGTCTCCCCTGGTCCCCTTGTGCCGATTCCGCCTCCTAGCCTGGACATTGCAGTCCCTTGTCCAACCAAACGCGGCAATAAATATTGGAGCTGAGCAAGTTCAACCTGCAGCTTCCCTTCCCTGGATCGAGCCCGCTGAGCAAATATATCCAATATTAGCTGTGTCCGGTCTATGACCCTTGCCTCCAATTGTTTCGAAAGGTTCCGAATCTGGCTCGGGGATAATTCATCATTAAAGATAAATAAATCCGGCTCCAGCTCCTCTTCCAGATTCCGGAGTTCTTCCACTTTTCCTTTTCCTATATATGTAGCCGGATCGACGCTTTCCCTTTTCTGGGAGATGGTCATTAAAACCTCAGCATTCGCCGTCTTCGCCAAAGAAGACAGTTCTTCGAGTGAATATTCAAAGTGTTCACTTGTCTCAGTTGTTTGACACCCAATCAAGACAGCCGTTTCCTTTATTGTCTCTTCCAAATCACACGCACCACCTTCTGGTAGATTTAACTTAATCATAACAAAAAAATTGAATATATAAAAATTTCCTCAAAACGAAGCTTTTAACCGTTTTAAAAATTGCGATACCGTGCTAAAATCAAATTTGGCTTTACCATCAAAATCGAAAAGACATAGAGGGACATTCATATGACATGGGAAGTATTAAGCTTCATAGGTACGATTGCATTCGCTATAAGCGGAACCATCATCGCCATGGAAGAAGAGTATGATATTTTAGGAGTTTATATTTTAGGAATCATAACCGCCTTTGGCGGCGGGGCAATCCGCAATCTGTTGATCGGCGTCCCCGTTTCAGCTTTATGGGATCAAAGTTTCTATTTTGTCATCGCTTTAGTATCCATCACCATCGTTTTTGTTTTTCCTACAAACCTATCAAAGCACTGGGACAGATGGGGAAATCTCAGTGATGCCATTGGCCTCTCAGCCTTTGCCATCCAAGGGGCGATGTATGCCGTGGAACTTAATCATCCAATAAGCGCCATCATAGTATCAGCTGCATTAACCGGATGCGGCGGCGGGATACTCCGTGACGTGCTGGCCGGAAGAAAGCCATTGGTCTTCAGAAAAGAAATCTACGCAGTATGGGCCATCATTGCAGGCTTGGCTTTAGGCAGTGGTGTATTATCCCAATCATGGCAGCTTTATTTACTCTTTGCCGTCATCACGATATTGCGAGTCCTTTCTTACACCAATAATTGGCATCTTCCTAATAAAAAATGGGTGCCTAAAACATAAATTTGAAAAGCCCGCCATCCTGGTGGGCTTTTCCATGTCATTCTTTCTCTTCATCCTCGAAAATCAAATCTTGGCTGGTAAGCGTCAATAAATCGGATTTTTCAAATGAATCTTCCAGTAAAAGCCGCATCGCCTGCGCCCTAATTGACTTTTCTATTACATTGCGGATATAACGACCGTTAGAGAATGAAATAGGTCCCCGGAATGAACGTAATATGATTAAATGTTCCCTTAATTTCCTTTCGGCATCCCGATTCATAAGATACTCCTTTTCCTGCAGCATCCGATCGGCTATTTCCATTAACTGTTCAATCGTATAATCCGGAAAATCAATAACAAGCGGGAACCTCGAATGAAGGCCAGGATTAAGACTTAGGAAATATTCCATTTCCCTCGAATATCCAGCAAGGATCAAAATGAATTCATGCTGCCGATCCTCCATATGCTTGACAAGGGTATCTATGGCTTCTTTTCCAAAATCCTTTTCGCCGCCTCTTCCCAAGGAATAGGCTTCATCAATAAATAAGATTCCGCCAATGGCCTTCTTAATTAAATCCCTGGTTTTTTGGGCAGTATGACCAATGTATTCCCCGACTAAATCTGCCCTCTCCGCTTCAATTAAATGCCCTTTCGAAAGTACATTCATTTTTTGAAACAACTTCCCGATTAAACGTGCAACCGTTGTTTTCCCTGTTCCCGGATTTCCTTTAAACATCATATGCAGCGCTTGCCGGCCAGTCTTCAGCCCCTTTGCCTCACGTTGTTTATTGATGTAAATCCAGGCATATATCTCTTTTATCATCCGTTTCATTTCTTCCATTCCAACCAGCGATTTCAATTCATCTTCAATCTCTTTCAATGCCACATGCTGGTGGGGGATTTCCTGCACCAAAATTTCTTTTATCGGCAGATCCTTTTGTAGCGCTTTTCTGTTTTCCGCATTAAACACAATATTGATTTGCCCGTTATTTTTCATACGGATCGGTTGTTCCATTTCATTCACCTCTCCATCTTGGACCCTGACTCTAACACCACAATTTTTTATGATGGCATGGCAAATGCTGCATAGCCAAAATTATCCCATCGGAAAATCCGTTTATTCCTTTCGTGATTAAGCCCCATTCCCTTCTTGAAAAGCGACTTATTCTGACAGGATTTTTTCATTGGAGGATTTATTACGACAAATCCCATTCCCATTCACCAATATATTAGGGGTAATGTCATTTCCTGCGGTTTCCCGGAAAATAATCCGTCCCTTGATATATATTCAAATAAGGTACGTAAAATTATCGATTCTTTGAAAAAGGACAGAGAAGGGCATGCAAAAAAAAACAGGTCGCTATAAGCTAAACCTGTTTTTTACATTCATATATATGATTATTCCTTCACTTCGTAATCGATCTGAACATTACGTTGTGGAGCAAATGTAGAAATCGCATGTTTATAGACTAATTGCTGCTTGCCCTCCGATTCAAATAAAACGGTAAAATTATCGAACCCTTTCACTTGTCCTCTAATCTGGAACCCGTTTAATAAAAATACCGTCACATACGTACCATCTTTACGTAATTGATTAAGAAACTGATCTTGAATATTTACTGATTGTTTCATGTATTAGTCCTCCTCTTTTCTCTCTAAATTTATGTATTCGCCTTCACCGAAAAGCTTTCCTGCTATAAATCCAGATATTTCATGTATTTTTTTTGGAAAACCCTCGATATCGGTCATATCAAACCAAATTACATCCATTTTATTCCGGAACCAGGTCAATTGCCTTTTTGCGTATCGACGGGAGTTTTGCTTTAATGTCTCAACGGCTTCATCCAATGAAGCCCTTCCATCAAAATAATCATAGATTTCTTTATAGCCTATAGCCTGGATCGATTGGCAATCCCTCAAACCTTTTTCATGAAATGACTCCACCTCTTGAATCAGCCCTTCTTCTACCATAACATCAACACGTTGATCGATGCGTTGATATAACTTTTCACGTTCCATTGTCAATCCAATGATGCACGTATCATATTTGAATTCTGTAGGCTGTTCATTCAGCTGCTCACTCATCGTTTTACCAGTACAATGATAAATCTCAAGTGCCCTGATCACCCTTCTTACATTATTAGGATGAATCCGATTCGCGCTTTCCGGGTCAATGCTGCGTAATTGTTCAAAAACAGGATCGATTCCTGACTCCCTTACCTGTTTTTCAAGTCCCTCCCTATAAACAGGGTCAGATGGCGCCTCCGAAAATTGATAATCATAGATGACTGATTGTATGTATAATCCTGTTCCACCGACGATAATGGGAAGTTTACCTCTGCTTTGGATATCCTCGATACAAGCATTGGCTCGCTCCTGGAACTCTGCCGCACTAAATGGTTCATCAGGTTCTTTAATATCAAGTAAATAATGAGGGATTCCTTCTGTTTCTTCCCTCTTGATTTTTGCAGTACCAATATCCATCCCCTTATAAACCTGCATGGAGTCTCCGCTAATAATTTCACCATTAAATAACTTTGCCATCTCAATGCTCATCTTTGTCTTCCCAACAGCAGTCGGTCCAATGATAACGAGAAGTTTTCCTTTTTGTTGTTTCACAATCTCACTGCCTTAAATGATTTTTTCCCTATCTTATCATAATCTCGTTGAGAGCAGCTAAACATCTACCCATTATGTCCAATTGAGGCACTTTTATTCAATTTTTCACCTGCAATAATTATCATCTTTATATAAAAAAGGTATGATCCCTTTCAGGGTCATACCTTCTTATCAAATGTGTTTCCTTTGGATCAATTTAGCCCATTTTTCCATTTACGGGAATGATCATCGTAACGGTCGTTTCTTTTTCAGAGGATTGTACATGCATCTCTCCATCATATCTATTCACTAAGTCTTTGACGATGAACAATCCTTGTCCGCGAACTTTGCCCTTTTGTGCCTTTTTGGTTGAAAAACCGCTGACGAATATATTCTCCAAATCTAATTCCGAAATCATTGGTCCGGTGTTCGTGACCAAAAACGTATACTTTTCATCATCAGCTTTGCAGGCAATATCCATTCGGCGTTCTTGCTCTGGCAATTCAATTGTTGCCTCAATAGCATTGTCGATAACATTTGATAATAATTTTATCAAATCGATTGTTTTGATCCGATTGAAGGATTTGGGTGAAACATCAATTTCGATATCGATATTATAATTCTGGGCCGAGAGCCTTTTGGTCTCCAACAGGACAGATAAGCCCGGATGAATCACATCCAATTTCATCGATTCAATTGAATGCACTTCTTTGGAAAGCCCGGTTAAGTATTCGAGTGCTTTTGCGCTCTCTTCTAATTTAAGCAGTCCATGTATCACCTGAATATGATTGGAAAAATCATGCCTTAATGAGCGGACTGAAGCAAATAGAGATTGAAATTCCGATTGATATGTATCTTCCGTATCCCCCACTTCACGTGTCAGTTCCTTTTGATACCATTTTTGAATGACAAAAAAGGTAACCAGCAGCATGATGACAAATCCACCATTATAAACAAGAATGGCAATGCTGCTTTTCAATACCTTGCCGTTAATGGCATTAATATCTTCCGCGCTCACATCAATGCCCAAAAAACCAATAATGTCGCCATCTTGATTTTTCATTGGCACACCCACAGTCAAATACTCACCATATTCCGGATCTTCTAGAATCCCGGTAATGAAGCTTTTGCCTTCATACCCCTGTTTAACCTGCTCCGGCGGAACAGTACATGCACCACCGATAGGAAAATCCCCTTTATGATCTTTAGAAAACCCAGTAATCATGCACTTGGATACTGTGGGATTATCAATCAGGATGGTATAAACATATAATGCTCCTATTTTTTCACGGGCATCCTCTAAGTAAGCTTTTATATCCAAATAATCCTGGCTCTTTACTTGGTTATTGAGAAATCGCTGATAAGCCTCCATATCCATCGAGTCGGCTATAGATCTGGCAGCTACCAAGTTTTGATTGGCAACGGATTTTTGCACAGAATTTTTAATGCTTAAATATGTTGAAAACATATTTAGAAGAATGAAAACAATCAATAAAAGTATGGTCAAATAAAGAAGTGCCCTTAACTTTTTATTTTTCATAGGATTAAACTTACCTCATCTCTAGCAGCTAAAAGTTAACGAACCTATTCTGAGTTTACTATATTAAGGGATAAAGAAATAGGGAAAAATCTAATATTCTCTATAACCCCAGGCATATAATACTATAATAAATCAAGTAATTGACAGATCATCCACTATTTTTTTGATCATATGACCTTTTTTGTTTTAATATAAACCACGTCTATTATTAATACTTTCCAATAAATCATTTTATTCCCATAAAGTAATTATTTTAGTATAATAATGTGTGTGAAAAGGGTAAAAATAAATGATGCGGGGTTCAATATTCTCGCTTCAAATAAATAATTTTACCCTTTATATGAAAATATTACAAGATTGTAAAGGATTAATCTGTAAAATCACACCATATTTCATATATTCGTGCAAAATATCGGATCACTCCTCTTTCAATAGTGCATATTGACTAATTTATCATCAATGAAAATGCCGTTTCAGTAAGAGGAATCCTGAATAAAAAAAATGGAATCAGGGACTGAACCCCAGATTCCATTTTACATATGATAGCTTCTATTTAATCGAATTGATGACTGCCCTCTCATACATCTTTTTAGTTACTTGATAGTACAGCAGTTGAAAAAGAAAATACGTTGCGATGACCATGGCCGAGTAGGCAAACAAATTCGATTCCAATAAATTGCTTAGTGCCACGTAGGCGACTATGGCATGAATCACCCCTATCAGAAACGGAGCGAAAAAGAGGATGCGTATTTCGGCGCTTAAAATTTGCCGTATTTCTTTTTTTGTCAACCCCAATCGATGAAGGGCATGGATTTGAATTTTTTTATCTTCTAAATTCGTAAAAACTCGCAGATACATCATGCTCCCTTGGACGATAAAGAATAATAGACTGACAAACAAGCCGATAAAAAGAATCAATATGCTTCCCTGTTTCATTTCTTGATAAATCGGAGCTCTTGTTTGCAGTTGATTATGGTCAGGATTATTAGACATTTTTTCGATTTTAGCAGCTGTTTCCATTGATTCTTCCCAGTCTTTAATTTCATACCCTCGTACTCTTGCCTTCTCTTTTAAAGGCACATCAGCTGTGATTTCATGATACAGCTGATCATCGACCACTATCAGAGTCGTTGCTGCTTTTATGGGTGCGACTATCGATTGATTTCGCTGACCAACCATTGTTACCTGAATGGTTCTATTGCCAAAGTGCAGCTCCTTTTGTTCTCCCTTGTGGACGAATTGATAGTCCAGTCCCCCATAAGGAAAAATATATAACGCTTCTTTTCCTGATAACTTTGCTGGTTCAATTTTTCGCAATGCAGCCGCATTGTTATAATCACTTTCCGAGATTAATAATGACCTATTTTCATTGGGTTCTCCCGTTCTCATATGGGGTAACATGTGGGTGATGGACAATCCAGTCATATTTACTTCGTAAAGGATCTTGAATCCATCTTCCTTTAATATTTTCTCCACTGCGGATGGTTCAATAACTGAATAAACGGAAGCATCATTTTCAATCCAGCCAATTGATTGCGGAATGTTATCCATCCCTTGCTTTTTTAAATCTGCACTGAACATGAAAAGTGTTCCTGCAGCTGTCAAAATCACGGCTGTAATGATCGAGGTCAAAAAGAATAACCTGGAATAGTCCTTAATATTGAAGATCAGGTTTGTTTGAGTAATTAAATTCGTTCCGCCATATAAGCTTTTCTTCTTCCGGTAAAGCCTGCTGCATAGAGCGACAATGCTTTGGCTGAATAAAAAATAGGTGCCGATCAGTACGAAGAATACTATGGGCAATACTCGAATATAAGAATTGTTCAACGACAGCGTACATGCCAAATAATAAGAAATGCTTAAGCAAACTGCTGATAGTGCAATTAACCACTTTGAAACGAAGGGAGTCTTTTTGGGTTTTTGTTTATCTTTTAGTAAATCGACTACCTCCGCATTTCCTATTTGGAACAATGAAAAGAGCGATAATAGCTGAAATAGCAAAATGAAACCAACAATGGTATAAATAAAGGCCTCAGGGACAAAGACAAACGATATTGGTTGCTCAACAGCCAATAACCAAGAAATTGCCATTAAGAATAACTTTGAGAACAAAAACCCTAAGCCAACTCCAATCAGGATAGATATGAGGGAAACCATCGTTTGCTCCAGGTAAATCAGTTTTTTAAGTTGGGATTTGGACATTCCAAGCAGTGTCAGCAGCCCAAACTCTTTTTTTCGCGGCTGTATAAATGCTGCATTCGAATAAGCGATAAAAAAAACTGAAAATATGATGATCACTATTTCTGCTGCAATGAGTCCCCTGCTAATTAACTGTCCCCCTGGAATATTCGCATGGACCACATCAGGATGAAAGATAAACGATGCGTAAATAAAAAAGATTGAGACGGAAAGGACAATACTAAAAAAATAAGCAAGGTAACGTTGTGCATTTCCTTGAATATTCCTCTTAGCGAGAAGTCGGATGTTCATGATAGACTCCTCCCAAAACACTTAACGTATCTAAAATCCTTTGATGGAAGCTCTGTCTTTCCCCTCCGCTGTGAACCTCCGAAAAGAACTTGCCATCCTTTATGAATAGAATTCGGTCACAGAAGCTGGCTGCAGTCGGGTCATGAGTGACCATAAGGATGGTTGCTCCCTTTTTCTCCTGAAGTGTCGTGAGGGTATCCATTACCTGCTTGGCAGATTTGGAATCCAAATTACCAGTAGGTTCATCCGCTAAAATAATGGAAGGCTCATGAATCATCGCTCTTGCACAAGCCGTTCGTTGCTGCTGACCTCCAGAAATTTCAAAAGTCCTCTTTTCTAAAATCCCTTCTATATCAAGAAGGCTTGCCAACTGATTTACCCTATTTTCCATTTCCTGCAGTTTATAACGATCTAACGCTAAAGGTAGGAGGATATTTTCGCGAACGGTAAGTGTATCAAGAAGGTTGAAGTCTTGAAAAACAAATCCAATTTCCCTCCTGCGAAACAATGCCAGGTCCTGATTGTTTAATTCATTAGGATTTTGATCATTTAGAATGACTTTACCTGTGGTTGGCTTATCAATCGTGGCCATTAAGTTAAGCAGGGTGGTTTTCCCGCTGCCGGATGGAYCCATCACTCCGACAAATTCCCCTTTCTGTACATTCATGGTGAAATTATGTAACGCCTTATGAAATAAATTCCCCTGTTTTTGAAAATAAGTTTTGGATAGTTGTTCTGCTTTTAAAATCGACATCCGAAAATACCTCCCTTTCTTACCGTAAGTATAATGAATAAAGCGGGAGGCTCCCATCGAAGTTTATTACATAATCGTTTAGCACCCTTACAATTCTGTCACCTTTCATGTAAGATATTTGTCTTAAAGAGAAACTCCACAGTAGTCCCTTCGGATACAGTCGATTGGATGGTAACGACATGCCCAAGTCTATTAACGATTTCCTTCACAAGATATAGTCCCATTCCGGTTGACTCTTGTTTGACTCTCCCGTTCTCACCAGTAAAGAATGGATCAAACACCCGTTTTACATCATGTGGGACGATTCCAATTCCCTGATCTGTTATCCTAAGGAAAATCTCCGACTCTTTTTCAATGATATTGAACGTTATGCTGTCATGCTCTTCCTGCCTTGAATACTTCAGTGCATTAAAGACCACCTGACTAACGGCGAAGTGCAGCCACTTACGATCCGAATGTACATATACATTCTCAAGCTCCGTTTCAAGCCTGGGATATATGAACCGTTTGATGAACTGTTTTTTTTCCTCGTTAATTACTTGCTTGACTAGATTAATTAAGTCAACCCGCTCCGATTTTACATCCTCCGAAAAACGCTGCAGCCTTGCCCCATGCAATATAATTTCCAGCCCTCTGCGAAATCGATCATTTTCTTCTTCTATCTCTTTAAGATAATCCTTCATCGGCTCATTCGAAAATGTCCTTTTGCCTTCTTGAATCAGTAAGGAAATGACAGAAACAGGTGTCTTCATTTGATGAACCCATTGATGAATCAACAGCTCATATTGCTCCTTCTGTTTGATTTGTTCTTGTAATTGCCCAATGGTTACTTGTTTCATTTGTTGAAAAAGTTCCATCCATAACTTTTGTTCATTTGACAGGGGTTCCCTAAAGGCTTCGACATATTCAAAGGACAAGCTCGTTTCTTGCTTCATCCTTGCTAATTGATTAAGAAAACGGTAATGCCTTATGTAATCGGCCGCTAAAAATAGAAGCATCATAAACAACGCGAGAATAATTAAATAGATGATATTTGAAATCGATATGTGATTCCCMGCTTCCAGAACGGCTAATGTATAAGCAATAATAAGCAGGCTTACCAATAGAGCGGTATAAAAAATAAAATAAAGACGGTCTTTTATAAAGGATTTCAGCTTCACTTTTCTTCACCTTGCACTATTTTTAGTCGGTATCCTTTTCCCCTGCTAGTTGTTATGGCATGCTTGATGCCAATATCCTCAAGTTTTCTTCGTACCCTTGTGACATTGACGGTCAATGTATTGTCATCAACAAATGAATCATCATTCCATAATGCTTCAAGTAACTCTTCACGAGAGACGATTGTGTCATACTGTCGTAGTAAACAACTCAATAATTTCAACTCATTTTGAGTTAACGTTACCTGATTGTCTTGATATTCGATCATCGCTTTTTCCGTATAAAGCGTTAATCCTTCCATTTCCTTTACTTGCTGGTGGAATGAAGATATATCCGCATATTCACCATACACCCTACGTAGTACACTCTTTATTTTCGCTAATACCACTTCCAAATGAAACGGTTTTGTTAAATAGTCATCTCCCCCATATTCAATGGCCATGACTTGGTTCATTTCATCTGTCCTTGCAGAGATGAATATGACAGGAACCTTCGAAACCGTCCTTATTAGCCGGCACCAATGGAACCCATCATAATAGGGCAGATTAATATCCAATAAAACCAAATCTGGCTTTATATCTTGGAACTCCGCAAAAACTTGGTCCAGTTGCTTCACTTCAAAAACCTCATACCCGTACCTTTTTAAATAATTGACCAAGATTCCAGCTATTTTGAGATCGTCTTCAACCAATAATATTTTATACATTTTTATCTCCTCATTAACATGACAATAAAAAACCTTGAATGGCATGAGCCAATCAAGGGGATTACAATAAAATTAGATTTCCTCCGGGACTTTCAATCCCTCAATGAAGGATTGAAAACTCGATGCAACTTTATAAATGTTTTCATCCTGGCTTGATGGATCCGAATACCAACCTTGATCCCAGAAGTAAACTCCCTTTTCTTCTTCATTATTTATCAGCAAAATTTTACCTGCACGTGTATCATTACCTATTATAATGCAATTCTTATGTAAGTCTTCTCTGTTTTCTTCATGCCATTTCTGTAAATCCAGTTCTTTATCTAGAAGCTCTAATCCATAAAGTGCATGTAAGCATACAAGTGTGTCTAATCCATCTACATAAAACTTACAGTTTTGAACCGTAGTTGTGCCGCCATTATGCTTAAGGAGAAATTGTTTATAATCTTCAGGAATTTCAAAACCCACAAATTCCTGAAAATTATTCACTGCTTCTTCTCTCGCTTTCCCATATCCAGTAATACTCACCATTGTATCGACTCCATTTCATTTTATTGTAGTAAAATCAATTGAACTAATTGCTGTTTAGAAATACCTTTTCTTAATGGAGATCCTTTAAATATAAATTATTCATTATTACTTTAGAAAATAATACTTTTTTTAAATATATTAACATAATTTTACTATCCTTTTCAGTATTTTCTGATATATTTTTTGACAATTTCGTTGCTTTTCACTAAGAAAATAGCTTTTTTTAATCGAAGTTTTGTCGAAAAATCGATAAATCGTATACTTTCGCAGATAATTCAGAAGTTTTCGATGATATATCTCCATTTTCGAAGATATATTCCCGATTTCGCAGATAAAATATTATTCTATAAAAAAGGCGCCAACTTCATCTTCAAGATTGGGCGCCTTTTCTCTATTTATCAAACAATTTTATAGTCTTCATACGTAATTAATAACCTGCTCATAGAAACTGTCTCAGCACGAAGCTTATTCTTGTCACGACAATAAGCAATGATGGAACTATTAGGAACTTTAGCTGTACAATTCCATTTACTATATTTTTCATTATACCTAGAGGATATTTCGATAATCTCACCACGTACCTTTAACATCCTGCGTTCTACCAAGGGCATCAACTCCAATTCCGATAATAGTATGTACCCTAAATCAGATAAAATATTCTCGAATCCCATTCCGTCAAAGATTATGGACATTATAGCAAAACAAAAAGGTGTCTGCTATAGATTTATTATTATAGGAAATGACAAGGTAGAATGCCTCTAATCCCCTCTTTATTTAAGGTATTATAACCAGAATAATCTTAATACTCTTTTGGAATATTAAGATAAATCAAAAAAACCACCAAATAACTCTTAATTATTACGATAAAATTATATTCGTATCACAAAAGAAATATTTGAAATTAAGAGATTAGAGTCGTATGATTAGTAGTATCGGCGGAAAAAACATAAATCAAAATAATTAAGTTTAAAGGGGAATTAGATATGGTAGATGTAATCTCAAAACCTGAACATGAAACACTTAATATTTCTGCAAACCAAGAGCAATTGGATATCTTAGATCAGCTTTTAAAGCCTGAGGTTCAGGAATCATTGAACACTTTAGTCGAGCAGTTACCAAAACTAACTGAGTTAGTGAATATTTTAACAAAGTCTTATGATTTCGCTCAATCGGTTGCGACTGATGATGTGTTGAAAAATGATACGGTCAGCGCCATTTCGGAGATCGCGACACCTGTGGTCC
>NZ_JBFUIQ010000020.1:0-60423 GCF_056401795.1 Peribacillus sp. P4_D6 | reverse complement strand
TAAACTGTACCCTATGTAAAGGACATTTTTAAAAAAGGTTATGCCACTTGGAGAAGGTGATTTCTGTATTGAACAGGAGTCATCTTCTTTAAGTTCCATTGATATCTGAAATTGTTATAGTACGTCATATAACTTCTTATTTCCTTTTTAAGTTCTTCTATAGTATTACAAGGTTTAATATAGGCTTCATCTTTGAAATGACCAAAGAAGGACTCTAGGGGAGCGTTATCCCAACAGTTCCCTCTTCTAGACATGGATTGCCCAAGTCCTAGTTTTTTTACGTGTTTCTGAAAAGTGGGACTAGTATAGTGTACTCCTTGATCAGAGTGAATAAAGGCCCCTTCGGCAAACTTTACTCGTTTATTCTTCGTTAACTTTACTAATGTATCTGTAGCTAAATCTAATGTCATTCGGCTAGACACATTATAGGCAAGTATTTCATTCGTTGAACTATCTTTAATCGTGGATAAATAAGCCTTTTGTCTATTGTCATAATATAAATATGTAATATCAGTAAGTAATACTTTTCCTGGARTTGCTTGTTTAAACTCTCGGTTTAATAAGTTCGGCAGAATGGTGTGTTCTTGAGTGGCTTTCAACATCTTCTGATAAGGGTTGGTTCTTCTAATAGGACAAACAATCTTGTATTTCCTCATAATCCTTCGGATTCGCTTYAAGTTATATGTAATTCGAAACTGTCCTTCTAACGTCATCTTAATCTGGCGTGCACCTTTTTTRCGGCGTTTAAAATGAAAAGCATTTAAAATATTTTCTTTAAGTATCAAGTCTTTTTCTTCTCTTAGSTCTCTTCTTTCCTGAGCTTGTGAAGAAAAGTAGTTATAAAAACCAGAGCGAGAAACTCCCGCAATTTCGCATAAGAAACTCACCATATTTTTAAGTAGATACTTTTCTATTACTGAACGTATTAAAAGAAACCTCTGTTCAGCAGAGACTTTTACTCGTTTTTCTTCATCYCCCTTTCCATCATGTCTAACTTTTTTAGTAACTCATTCTCAGCTYTCAACAATTGATTTTGTGCTTCTAATCTAGCATTCTTTTCTTCTAGAGAAAGCTCCTTCTGAGTTGGTCTCCCCGAATTATCACTACGCGTATCCCTAAGTCCCAATACTCCTGATTTTTTATAAGCAGTACGCCATCTGGAGGCTGCCCTTTGTACTCTGACAATACCTATGACTTCAATATTAAAACCATTCTCCTCGAAAATCTGCCTTGGCAACTTACCATTTTCATTTTCAGCTATAAAAATCCTCTTAAATTCGTCTGTATATGTAACACCCTTTGAACTTATAGATTTAACATATGGATTATTAGATAGTATTTCTATTTCTTTCTCAGTAAAGAGTTTTTTTGGCATTTAATTGTTCTCCGATTCTCCCATTTTTTTCATTATACATAAAAGTACCCTACAGAGCAGACCTTTTTTTAGTGTCTACTCTATAGGGTACAGTTTATWTTTCTGGTTGACCATTTTTTATTTGGTTTTACTATAACAGTAGCCAGGGTAGAACGTAACTGCCCATGGGGCTTTGACCCCGTCAACTAAACCGTTCGCCCCCTACTTGTAGAAACATGATTGAGGCTGGTTGGGACTTAGATCTCGTATAACAAGCGAAGCTGTGACACTGCATGGAGGAATTAGGGGTACTGGCAAATTATTAGTTTAGGAGGAGGAGTTTGAATGAATCCAGTCATTGGTCTGGATGTTTCAAAAGGAGAAAGTCAAGTTCAGGCATTTTCAGATAAAGGCAAACCATATCGTAAGAGTTTTAAAGTTTCTCATACTGTTGAGGGTCTTGGTTTACTTGAAAAATTTCTGGATGAAATAAAGAGAGAAACAGGTAAGAAACCACCTATCGTCCTTGAAGCAACAGGACATTATCATACCTCTGTTGTTCAATACTTGGAGGACCGTGGGTATTTATTGATCATCATTAATCCACTGATTTCTTATAAGGCTAAAAGTTCAAGTCTTAGGAAAGTAAAGACAGATGCGGTTGATGCTTACCATCTCTGCGAGCTGTTTTATAAAGAAGACTTAGAGCCATATAAAAAACGTGGAGTTCAACTATTAAACCTTCGGAATCTTACAAGACAGCACGGGAATATAACTGGCGTATTGATTCAAACAAAGCTACAATTTCAAGCCATTTTGGACCAAGTCTTCCCCGAATATAGAGGGGTTTTCGGTGACTTATATTCAGTAGTATCACTCTTAACTCTTTCAGAGTTTCCCTCATCTGAAGACATATTAGAGGCAAGCTTAGAAACAATAGCTGACAAAATCGCTCAATTATGTAAAAGTCGCTCATCCAGATGGGCTAATAAAAAAGCTATTGAACTCAAAGCTGCAGCAAACCGAAATCCTTTTGAAAAGACTTTGTATCAGAGTCATATTTTGAGTCTTAGTATATTTATAAACATCATTCTTCAATACAAAGAGCACCTATCCAAGTTAGAGACAGAGATAGATGCTCTCGCTAAAGAAGTTGAAGAATATAATATCATCAAATCTATCCCAGGTATCGGAGAAAAGATCGCGGCAACGATTATTTCTGAAATTGGTGAGATAGATCGATTTAACAATCCTAAGAAGCTTGTAGCTTTCGCTGGAATTGATCCTAGTGTATTCGAATCTGGTAAGTTTACTGCCACCAAGAATCGGATCACAAAACGAGGATCTAGCAGACTTCGCCATGCCTTATATATGGCAGTTCGTTGTGCTATTCGTGATTGTCGCAAGAAGAAAACGACTGATGAAGTCATCCCTCGCAACAAAAAAATGCGTGAGTTTTACGACAAGAAGCGTAAAGAAGGAAAGCCTTTTAAAGTAGCTGTAATCGCATGTGTTAACAAGCTCTTACATTGGATTTTTGCCCTGTTAAAAAGCAAAACGACTTTCCGAGATATAGCATAGGACCTATATCTAACTAAATAACACAAAACCTTCCAATTACGAGAAAATGGAGGGTTATTAGGTATACCCTTTTTTAGTATAGCATGAAGAATTTTTAGTTTTTAATGAAAAATATTGACAAACTATTAGCTGGTTTAGTTCACTAAAAGAAAAAAGGAGAGTACATATTATACATGGCTAATATGTACTCTCCTTTATTTATTAAGATTTTTTATAATTAGGTATAGATAATTTTGAAAAACTAACAAACATTAAAGGACCGTCAATAGACCTGTTTTTTGTACGAAAGAAGGATGGCCACCAAGTTTCGACGAATATATTAATATACTTTTTGGAGGTGTTGGATATGGGGATTTGTTGTGGAGAGTGTCACGTTGAATTAAAGAGTGATGATTATGTCACATTGGATGAATTTAGCACGCTGAGGCACACATATTGCGGTTATGATCTTATTGCCGAGCTGATCAAAGACATTGGGACTTATCGAAATATCAAAACAAAGTATTGGTTTTCCCGTGAGCGCACTAAATGAAAATCGGTAAAATCTTGGAGTTAATTATAACTGATATACCAGCGAATATTGCCAAAAGGGCTGATGTTCATCTTTCAGAAAAATCACTAAGAAAAGCTTTGAATAAAGCTGGTTCAGCCTTTTTCGCCTGAATTCCTATACTCATCGATATGGATGTTGAACTTATGAAGGAACTAAAAATACAAGCAATCATTCATGATAGGACGGTTTATGAACTAGTTGAAAGTGCCGTAAGTCACTATTTAGCTGAATTAAAGGGAAAATGATGTGTCTTTGAAATAAAGTCACGATGTTTATAATAAAGTTGCATCATTTTACCCCTTTAGATAATATCCTCTAAAGGGGTATTTTTATGCTCAAGAGATAAAGTACATCTGAAATTTAAAAATGGTTCAAGGGGATTTTTGAGTGGCAATAGAGTTGTTCCGTTAAAGGGTGCGATACTTTAATAAGAATTACTTTTCTTATAGAAATAACGGGTGCGTTAGTCTAACAGCGAACAAAAAAGTCGATTCCTTATCAAAACAGGAAATCGACTTTTTTTAGGTTGAAATTTGCTTAAGAGTACAGAATTTCCGAAATGTTAGCGGTACCTCTAAAAGTAGGAATCTAAAAGTTATAATATATAGAATTAGCCTGGAGCGAAAACGCTTCAGGCTTTCTTTTTGTTGTTTTATCGTTTGTGTTCGTAAAAGTACACTTATATGAACAAGAATATGGTTACAATAAGATTTTTATGGAGAAACAGAGTGGTGCTAAATCTACTCGCTAAGGGTTTGGACTATTTAAGGGAAGGTGCAAGCTAGTTGTTTACAAAATGGATAGGTTAGCACGTTCCACCTTTGACCTACAAAAGATTGCTAAGGATTTAGAAGAACGTGGAATAGCTTTAGTATTCATCAAAGAACAGATTGATTTTAGTACACCATCAGGAAAGCTAATGTTTACTATGCTGGGTGCTATTGCTGAGTTTGAACGTGATTTAATCAAGATAGAACCACTGAGGGACGTGAAAGGACAAAGGCACAGGGTAAGCATATGGGACGAAAAGGACGTTAAGAAAGCGTTAAAGCTGTATGAGGAAAGAGAATCTAACGGTTTAAGCGTTAATGATATAGCTAAAATGACCGGCATTCCACGATCCACTATTTACGCTAAAGCGAAAGAGATGATTAGCAATAGCTAATTGTCCTTTTTCTTATTGAACTCTCCCAGTATGATAGGTATATTTCTCAAATGCTCAAAGGGGTAGGTTAATTTCAACAAGGGATTTAAAAACTGCACAAGCAGCTAGTCCAGTATGTTCATACAATACAGGAAAACTATAAAGGAAGTGTTTGACATAATATGGCAATTTCCCCTTTTCAAAGGCTTGTGAGTAATGCAAGTGATGTATTTCTTGGTTCTGATAGGGATCAAGCTGCAATGAATGCAGCAAATAATACAGGTGATCATCCAGATGTTGTTGCCCGTCGTGTTAGCCCCCTACCTGGAAATCTTTACAAAAATTTGATAATGATACAATTGCACAACCTTTTTCCCCCTTTGGCTCGGTTCCCAATCCTGAGTATATTTGGGATCAGCCTACATCAGATGGTCAGACCGTATCTTTTGCTATTGCTTCTGAGCCGTTTATAGTCTCTGCCGGTTTAACTGCGTCATTTAGTGTTTCTTTAGGTGCGTTTGCTGACAATGCCATGGAAGCAAAAATTGAACTTTTTGAAGAAATTGGAGGTACGTTTGTAAAGGTGTCCCCTCAGCCTGAGGGGTTAGATGAATTTTTATTGATCGCAGGCGAACCAAATAATCCTGCCGTCGATTAACAATCAATAATCCACCCTTTACCTTCCAAGATACTCGTGTGTATTCTACTCGCTTTACTACTCCGGATAATTTACCATCTGTCTCTAGAACGTTTAAAATCGTTGTTTCATTTGAGGTAACCAATTACCTGCAACAACCTATTTATTCTTCCAATCCATCCAGTTTGAACAATCCAGCAGCTTTACAATTTATGGTCGATATCTTCCTTGCGCCAGAATCCTGTATTGAACCTCCACCAATAGCCACTCAAATCGTTTATGTAAATAAAGCTGGTAATGATGCGACTGCTGACGGTTCTGAATGTAATCCATTCTTGACAGTCACTGCGGCCATGGCATCTATTCTAGATGCTTCACCAACTAAACGGTATGCTATTTCTATTGGTCCAGGTAACTATACAGAACCATTAATACATCTAAAGGCAAACGTACAATTGGTGGGAACCAGTACTTTATTAACCAGACTATCGATACCTTTCGATATTAATGATCCATCATGGTTTGAAACTGGATTTCAAAATGATAATCGATCGGGATTTGTGGATTTGACTTTGTTAGCTGCACCACTTGATTTTAACTTTGTGACTGCTAGTAGTTTTAGTGGGAAGTTATTCTTTGTTAGTGTTAATTTGACTCCCTCACCAACCTTCACAGCTTTAACGACTTCGGTTAATCAAGTCAATATTCGAGACTCGTTGCTATCTTCTGGTTACACTCAAAATGGGATTAACATGATAATGTTTGCTTCATTCGTCACTGGTGGAAATATCATTATTAATTCACAAGCTACTACGGATACCCAAGTTAATTTAGTGGGTGGAGGAATAAATGGAAATATCATCATTAATGTTCAATCTGGTCATATTCCAATTGACCCTTTGAATTTAACCAGTTTTGCTATAACGGAAAATATTTTCAGTCCTTTCCCTAATTCAGGAAGGTTAATCGTTAATGGGGTTAATAATGTAAGTACAAGAGTCAGAGCGACAGTAGACTCTATACCTATTCGGTCTCGAGTGACTCTTGTAGGAACTGGTACAACATTAATTAGAGTTGATGATGCTTTTGGGCTAGCCTATACACCTGCTGTTCCTGCGGATTACGACCCACCAATACCGACTACTGTTCAAGAAGCTCTTGATCAATTAGCTGCACGTGTAAGAGCTTTAGGAGGTTAAGAAGTAAACAATCCCCTAATCAATTAAATAGTATAAGGGCATGTTTTGATTAATCTTTTTCAAAACATGCCCTTTCTATTTATTCATTTATCAAGGTTGCTTGTATTAAAAAAATACCCTCGTGTCGTTTTGAAATAAAGTTACGACGTGTTAAAAAATAAAGAAAAGACACCCTAAGGTGCTTTTTCCCTCTCTAGAAGCCTCAACTCGAAAATAACGAACCGACAACCAAAGACAACGTTTGCTCGTAAACGGCATGTGCGGTCTGCACATCACCAAAATGTCCGCACATGTAAAGATGGATAACACCGTGGAGCGACGCCCAGAAGATACGGACGACGGTTTCCGTGTCATACGGACCGGTAATCAGTCCCTGCTCTTGCGCATTACCAATTACCGTCAACAATTGCCGCATGGCTGTTACGGTGCCGTGTATGCTCTCCTCGTCTGGTTTGAAATCCGCGAAGGCTCCTCCGAACATCAGCTTGTAATAACCGGAGTATCGCTGCCCGAATTGCCAGAAGGTTTCGCCTAAATTAAACAGCTGCTGCATCGGATCGTCAGCGCGCGGCGTTATCTCGAATTCGTTGGCGAGAAGCTTGCAGCCGTCGAGATAAAGCTGCTGAGCCAGTCCATCTTTATTGACAAACAGGTTGTATATGATTTTGGTTGAGCAATTCATCTTCTGCGCAACTTTACGCACCGTCACAGCTTCAGGACCCTCATCGTACAAAATCGTTGCCGCAGCATCGACGACGAGCTTTCGAAGATTTTCAATATTTTTCAAGCGAGCCTCCTGATATGTTTCCAACTTTTGCGTATTTGCATCGAAGGAATTATTTTGGTCTGTCATCGCTATCACCCTCAATTAATACATTTTTAGTAAGAAACAATGTTTCCAGCTCTTAACAGGAATTTTAATATAATTGTCGGAGCGTTGTCAATGTTGCAAGGGATGCCAAAAACCAACGATTCAAAAAACGATGTTGACTTTCTTAAAAAGCTTAGTTACAATGATTCCAATTAGAAACAGTGTTACCAGAACGCATCATAATTCTTGACTCTTATGAGAGTCAGGAATTATTTTTAAGGAAAAAGTAACACTGTTTCCTAATTATAAAAAAGTGGATAGGAGAGTTGCACAATGAACATAAAAGGAAATTGGGCGCTTGTCACGGGAGCTTCATCCGGCATCGGAGAGCAATTCGCCCGACAATTGGCCAAAGAGGGTGGCAACCTTGTACTCGTAGCCCGATCGAAAAACAAGCTGGAGAACCTGGCATCGGAGCTTAGAAAGAAATACGGCGTCAAGGTCGAGGTGATTCCTACCGATCTTGGCAAAGAGGGCGCGCCAGGCGAGTTATATCGGCAATGTCAACTTCTGAATTTAGAGATCGAATTGCTAGTCAACAACGCCGGCTTTGCCACACACGGTTTGTTTGAACAAGTGTCAGGCGTGCGCCAGCATGAGGAAGTCATGCTCAATGTTGCCGCTGTTGTAGATATGACGCACTTGTTCTTGCCGGATATGTTGTGTAGAAACTCTGGGGCCGTTATCAATGTCGCATCGACCGCCGGATTTCAGCCCCTTCCCTATATGGCCGTATACGGAGCAACGAAAGCCTTCGTCTTGTCGTTTACCCAAGCCTTGTGGTGGGAAAACCGCAACAGTGGCGTCCAATTTTTCACGCTTTGTCCCGGAGCGACGGACACCGGCTTCTTCAACGTCGTAGGCGCGGAAGAAGCCGCCGTCGGTAAGAAAGACACACCGGAGCGGGTAGTGGAAGTTGCACTTCGGGCATTGAAGGACGGGAAGCTGTATGTCGTTCCGGGTACACAGAATTATATAGGTACGCAGATCGGACGATTCATGACGAGGAAACAGGGACTTCGTCTCGTTGGCGGCATGCTTCGTCCACGCGACGGCTCCGCCAACAATAAGAAGTCGGCCGGTCCGTCCGATCTTGCAGGATGGATGATCGAGGAGGTGCACTGATGGCTAAATCGGCAAATATTTCAGCTAATGCTTCTGTCCATCAACCCATCCGGGAAAGTCATGGAAAGCTGGCACATTCAATTCGAGAAGGCCGAATAAACTTTAGATACACTGAAATTGATTAAAATATTTTATAAAAATTGAACTGGAATATTCTGAATAGTAATCTATTTTGATCAATCTTTTTTCAAAATAGATTCTTTTTATTTATCATAAAATGTGGGTTTGCGAGATATTTTTGATTAAACTTTATTTAAAAGCTACACCTCGAAAGAGGGTGGAGTTTGATTGAATTAATAGTAGGATAAAGAGGTGGAAGTACATCGAGTAACCAATTGTACGAACGGGGCAGGATAGTTAGAGAGTGCTGTTTAACCTCTGTTCAGCAATTGGGCCAGATAATTGAGAGATAAAATAAGTTCTTAGAGTGTCTTTCAAACTCTATCACTCTTACAGCGATTTCATAAATTCTAACATTGTGTAATGAAACTTATGTTACTTTATTAATGGAGGTGACATTTATGAAAAACAAACCGATCTATGTGGAAATTCCAATTCAGGCAACTATAGACGAAGTATGGCGTATGACTCAAAAGCCTGAACTACATGAACAATGGGATTTGCGTTTTTCTTCTATTACCTATTTACCGAAAAAATCAGAAGATGATCCGCAATCCTTTTTATATGAAACGAAATTGGGATGTTGGATAAAAGTCGCTGGCTGGGGTAAAAGTATCGGTACGCATAATAAGAAGGATGGTTCAAAGACATCTTCTCTTCACTTTGGTACCGATCAAAAAATTTCGCCAATTTGTGAAGGTAAAGGATATTGGCAGTATATTCCGACAGATAACGGAACCACATTTCTCACCCAATATGACTATAATGTACGTTATGGTTTATTTGGACGGCTTTTAGACATCTTTTTTCGGCCAATCATGGGGTGGGCAACAGCTCTAAGCTTTGATGTGCTAAAACGCTGGATCGAAAAGGGGGAATCGCCACGATCACAGTATGTACGTTTCATTATTAACACTATAGTAACAATGCTCTTTTTCTTTGTTTGGCTTTATCATGGGCTAATACCGAAGATGATTGCCAAACATCCTGAGGAAGTATCGATGCTATCTAGTTTAACTTCCTTGGAGGGGACTGCTGCTGTAAAGGGTGTAGGGATAATAGGCGTTCTCGAGATTTTATTTGCAGTGGTATGGCTACTTTATCGTAAGAAAAGACATTTACTTGTTCTGCAGATGATTGCTTTTCCAGTATTGACCATTAGTGCCTTGATCGCTAGTCCTTCATTCTCATTACACCCGTTTAACCCTATTACATTTAATGCTAGTCTGTGGGTTCTTTCCATTATTAGCTTCTTACTCGCAACTGATTTGCCATCGGCAACAAGTTGCAAGCGTACGAGAAAGGGTGAATCATAATGACAATCTACCAAGACCTCTTAGGTGGGGATTTTCAAAGACTTCATCCTAAGCTACAAGAGCGTTATGCCCTACCAATTGATAAACCGTTTAATGGGGTCGGAATGATGTCAAAGATTGAAACGGGAGCTTTCTGGCTAAAACCCTTTTTTAAATTTGCAACACGCTGGAAATTTCTTTTTCCCGAAAAAGGGAAGAATGTGCCGTTTTCGATCAAAAATACCTGTAGATCATTGCCGACTGGTGAGGCAGAAATATATTGGGAGCGTACTTTTTATTTTGAAGAGATTACTCGGCATTTTAATGCATATATGACGGTTGATACGAAGCGTGGTGTTGTGAAGGATTATTTAGGGGAGCCGAGCTTATTTTATTCGGATTTAAAGTTTACGGTGACACCTGAAGGGCGCATAAACATTCGCTCTGGGCCTCAACGTATCGTTATAGGTAACCTAGAGTTTCCAATTCTTCGGTTATTAGAAGGAGTTGTGACCGTTGAGGAAGGGTATGATGATGCCCGAGAAGTATTTACGATTCAAGTCGATATACGAAACCGAATCGTAGGAAGGTTGATGGCTTATGAAGGCGAATTTAAGGAGCAGACTGTTTAGTTCAATCACCATTGCAGGTGTGTTCTTTTTCATAGCAAGCAGCATTTTGACATCTGAACCCTATTTGTTAATGCTGACAGCTGCACAGTTGATTTTCGTGCCACTTATGCTCCAGCTACTATTAGAAACAAAGAGGAAACATATTATTTTCAATTGGATTGCTATGCTCTCCATCTTTTTATTGCAAGTTATCCCATCAAGTACAGGACAGATGGTACTCGCTTTCATTTATATGATTTTAACCTTTTTTGTGGCATGTTATGGGCTAAAACGGTTTTTTCAGCGTGGTTTTACAAACTGGGCAGAAATATCGATTGATATCGGGATGATGTATTTATTTGTAGGCGGACTATGGTTCTTTGCTTATATTGCGGGAATTGATACAGGTTTTAGTCCACTAATCACTTGGTTAACAGCTATTCATTTTCATTACTCTGCCTTCTTATTGCCCATATCTCTTGGGTTTTTTGGACGCTTACACGATTCAACATGGTATCGATTAATTGTGCCAATTATTTTATCGGGTCCCATACTCGTCGCCATTGGCATTTCATTTTCGCCGTTACTGGAATTCATCTCTGTGTTGCTATATATATTTGCCATTTACACCTTAATCGTACTTGCATACCGAACACGCTTCCTTTCACACTTGCAGACGATATTAATACGGCTATCATTCAGTGCACTAGGCATCACAATCTTATTTTCATTGCTTTATGCGACAAATAATTCGTTTGGACTTTGGTTTGTTAGTATTGATTTTATGCTGAAATTTCATGGCTTATTTAACTGTTTGATTTTTGGCATGTTAGGCGTACTAGGTTGGGTGCTTGTCCCTCCTAAAACGAAGCAGGATGTCTGGAATTTCCCAGTGAGCCGAATTCGAGGTGTGTTAAAAGGAGCAGGCAAGCAACACCCAGGACTAGTGGATGAACTAAGTGATTTTGTTGATATCAAAACTTTACCAAAAACAATCGTCCATTTTTATGAGAACACAGATCAGTATCGGTTATTTGCTTCTGTAAAATGGGCAACTTGGTTTATACCGTTTGCGGTGTGCTATAAATTGATAAGTACAAAACTACAGCAGTTGAACCTGCCCATCTCAAGTAAACGTACTGAAATGACATATAAAATACGTGCTGTTGATCAACCGCTAGATGGGAGGAAAAATCCACGCGCATGGATTCGCCAGGTGAAGGAGAATACCGTATTTGTGGCCATTTATTCTCAGCATAAAACGGAGGGCAGGACGTATATGAATATAGCACTTCCTCTTCCTTATTCGTCAATGATTGGTATTTTACAGCTTGACGCTATCGATGGCTCTCTTATTCTTTCGAGCGAGGGAGAAAGTGACTCTGGTATTTATTTAGCAGCTGGCAAAGCGCTTTTCAAGCTTCCATTATCCGAGCACTTTTTAATTAATGAAACAATTGCGGGAATACTCACAGCACATCACAAAATGCGAATCTTTGGCATGCCTTTCTTACATATTGATTACACCATAAATCAAAAATAATGGTGTTTAATGTTTATTTGGGGGGATTTAAAGACGTGAAATTCAATAATTGGATGAATTGGAGGATAATAGTTTTTCTAATTATTTATACAATCATTGATACGACTTATTCCATTATAGGGAGCGATTCTTTAATAGGGATCGCCCCTTGAGACCTAAGGGATTTTACATATATTTTTTAAAAGTACACATTTTCAGACAATGTAAGTGAACTGACTCCCCAATTAAAACAGTTTATTTATATACCCATCTATTTAGAGCGAATCTACAATAATTTTCTATTCGTCTTTGCATTTGCAACAAAATCGGTTTTGACACCTCAAAACCTATCATATAAATACAATAAATTAAGTCGTTCCACCTTCTAAAAGTTTAACAGGCAGATATGTCTCTAACGGAAAATTGTTAAATTCACCTTCAATTTGTTTTAATAAAATATCAATTGCTGACTTGGCAATTAAATCAATTGGTTGTTGTATGGTTGTCAATTCTGGCAGTAAAACTTGAACTGCTTCTGTTCCATCATAACCGACAACTTTTAATTGCGATGGTATCTCTTTTCCGCGTTTTTTAGATTCAGCTATAACAGATGCCGCGATTAAATCATCACTTGCAAAGATCCCATCTACTTCTGGATGTTCATCAAAAAGCTTAGAGATTACTTCTTTATGACTTTGAAGGGGTGAAACTTCATATGTAATTGGAAGTCTACCCTGTTCCTTCATAACATCCTCATACGCTTTTCTTCTTAAGTTTGCTGGTGTTTGCAGCTCAATTGGTCCATTTATATGAACGATATACTGACAGCCTTTCAATATTAATAATTCTGTAGCTTTTTTCCCTCCGCTATAATTGTCAGAGCCAACAACAGGGATGTTTTTCGATAAGTAGTGGTCAATTGCCACGACAGAAAGATTCTGCTTCTCATAATTTAGTATACCTCGGTTATATGTCACAACGACTACTCCATCTACTTGATTACGTATGAGCATCTCTAAATATTTTTCTTCTTTATCTATGCGGTTTAAGCTGTTACAAAGTAACAATTTATAGCCTAATGAAGCACAGATACTTTCAATATGAAAGGTAAGTTCACCGTAAAATGGGTTACTTGAGTTTGGGATAATTAGTCCTATTAAATTAGTTCGTTTATTAAATAAAGAACGGGCTAAATCGTTTGGAAAATAATTAATCTCTTCCATCGCTTTATAAACTTTTTCTTTTGTTTTTTCACTTATGTAACCGCGGTTATTTAATACACGGGAAACTGTTGTTGATGAAACACCTGCTATTTTTGCCACATCGTGAATGCTAGGCTTCATTTCATGTCCTCCTACCTCATTAAGAAACATCCATTATTATTTAAAATGAAGTTTTCATGTTTTTGTCCATTGACTGGAAACTGAGACTTTTTGAGTTGGTTCACAGAGTTATTAAACATTGGCATCAATATTTTATAAAGAGCGAAGGTTATAAAAATGAAAATCCATAATTAACTGTTTAATAGCATATCATAAACTGTCACCTACTAGGAAAACCCTATAATAAAATAATTTCAGACTAGTCTGATCACGCACCTATTTTAGAGAAAAGCACTACTTAGGTGCAAGAGTTAGAGACTTACATGAATTTAATGTCTGACTTTTCAAAAAAATGACTGTCAACCGGTTGACATATGTAACCGGTTGACATAAACTACTGTTGAAAGCGCTTTTATATTTTTTTTAAAAGATATGAGGAGGGAGTGAAAGGTATGAAGAAATGGCTACTTGTAAGTATATCTTTATTACTGATGTTTGCTGCGGTGGGCTGCAGCAAAAGCGAAAGCGTAAATAGTGATGGTAAAAAGACGATTACGATGTGGGTGCACATATCTGATGAAAATGAAGAAGGAAAAGTGTATAAAAAACGGGTAGAAGCCTTCAATAAGAATTATGCTCCTGACAATATCAAAGCTAAAATTGAATTTATTCCACGTAGCGGAAATGGCGGTGGTTATGAAGACAAAGTAAACGCGGCCCTTACAACCAGCACGTTGCCGGATGTTATTACTTTGGATGGTCCCAATACAGCTGCTTACGCGAAATCTGGTGTCATTGCACCATTGGATGAGTATGTAAAAGATCAAGAGGATTTGCTGCCAAGTATTAAGCAACAAGGAACTTATAAAGACAAGCTGTATGCAATTGGTGTTAGTGAATCATCTGTTGGGATTTACTACAATAAAAGGATGTTACAAGAAGCGGGCGTCGATTTGAATACGCTGCCAACAGTTGATAATCCATGGACATGGGAGCAATTCCTTGCTCTTTGTAAAACGTTGAAAGATAAATACGACAAACCAGCTATTGATATGCAATTACAGTCGAAAGACGAAATGTTGACGTATGCGCTAACTCCGTTTGTCTGGTCAGCTGATGGGGATATCATCTCGAAGGATGGAAAGAAGGCAGAAGGTGTCTTCAATAAAAAACCTACTGTTGAAGCTTTGACATTTATTCAAACTATGTTGAAAGAAGGTTATACGACACGAACACCAGTCAAACAAGCGTTTGAAACGGAAAAATATCCAATGAAGTTTAGTGGAGTATGGACTGTAACTGATATGAAAACAAACTACCAAAAGGTAGATTATGGCGTTATCCCATATCCTGTATCACCAAAAACAAAGAAACTAGTTTCTCCTTCAGGTAGTTGGCAATTTGCGATGACACAAACGTCCGAAAATAAAGAATGGGCTGCAAAATTAGTCGATTGGATGACAAACAAAGATTCGAATGTGGAACTGAGCCGTACGATTGCAGCACTGCCAGTCCGATACTCTTCTGAAAAAGTGATGGCAAAAGAGTTCTCAGATCAAATGAATGTCTTCTTGAAACAATTGAAAGAAACAGGACACGCACGACCCGTTACACCGGCTTATCCGCAAGTAACGCGTGCTTTCCAACAAACAATCGATGACATCAGCTTCTATGATCAAAATAAAGATATCCAAAAAGTATTGGATACACATGCGAAAGAAATGCAATCAGCTATCGATAAAGCCAATTAGAAGGAGGAGCCATGAGTAAAATTGGATGGAAAGAAAATAGGAGTGTCTATACATTTCTGAGACCAGAGGAAAGAACCAAAAATAAAACTCGGTGGAAAGAAAATGTAGTAGCATATACGTTTTTGGGACCGGCGTTGTTACTTTTATCGATGTTCCTTGTTATTCCGTCTATAATGTCAGTCTATTATTCGTTTACGGATTACTATTTATTGACACCAGATATGCGTAAATTTGTCGGATTGGACAATTTCATCAATCTATTCCAAGACCCAATTTTTCTGAAAAGCTTGGTGAACACACTGGAATTTGTCGTTTGGGTGATTCCGTTACAGATAGGGGCAGCTCTGGGGCTTGCCCTCCTGTTAAATAAACAACGTAAAGCAAACACGTTTTTTAAAGTAGCTTACTTTAGTCCAGTTGTCATGTCACTTGTCGTTATCTCTGTTCTATGGTTGTATTTGTTGAATCCAAATGAAGGGATTATTAATAACGTACTCACATACTTCGGCATTTCAGCGCAACCGTTTTTGACAAGTCCCAAGCAGGCGATATTTACAATTGTCGTGGTTTCAGCTTGGCAAGGAGCTGGCTTTCAGATGCTGATTTTTCTAGCAGGACTGCAGAATATCCCCGGTGATGTTTATGAGGCGGCACAGTTAGACGGAATAAATAAATGGCAACGTTTCATGTACATTACGCTACCTTTGTTGAAACCAACTTCAATTTTTATATTTATTACCACATTAATTGGCGCATTCAAGCTGTTGGTTCAACCAATGGTTATGACGCAAGGCGGACCAGTGAATTCCACCATGACGGTTGTCTATTATATTTATCAAACTGGTTTTACGGACCGTATGGTTGGTTATGCCAGTTCAATTGCTCTCTTGTTTGGGACGATTATCGGATTGGTTACGATTACGCAGCGTAAACTGGTGAAGGAGGATGAAGATTGATGAGACGGAAATTCGGGCCTCTAACAATTTTAGAATACATATGCCTGGTTTTGCTCGCGGTGCTATTTATTTTTCCGCTGTTTTGGATGGTCGCATCCTCGATGAAACCAGAAGCGGAAATTTATAACGATATGAGTAACATTAAGGCTTTTCTGCCATCATTTCATCCATCAGACTGGTTTGTATCCTATAAGCAAGTTCTGTTACGGTTTCATTTACTAGGTTATATAGGCAACAGTTTGTTTTATGGTTTGTGTGTAGCAGTTGGTTCCATAATTATCAATGGGATGGCGGGCTATGCATTTGCTAAACTTAATTTTAGTGGAAAAAAAGTGCTGTTTGGACTTTTATTGGCTATTTTGATCGTGCCATTTGAAACCATCTTAATCTCTCAATTTACCATTATTCATAGCATTGGATTAGTGGATACACGTCTTGCGGTTATTTTGCCAGCGTTGGCAGGGGCATTCAATATCTATTTGTTCCGGAACTTTTTTATGGCTATTCCAAAAGAGATTATTGAATCGGCTAAATTGGATGGGGCAAATACATGGCAAGTGTTCTGGCGGATCATGCTGCCGATGTCCAAACCAGCCGTTGCCACTGTTGGGACATTGGCTTTTATCGGAAGTTGGAATGACTACATCTGGCCTCTGATGGTCTTGACAGACAAGTCAAAATTTCCGATCCAAGTAGCGATTACAGCAATTAATAGTACAGATCCGGTTTATACTAACCAAGTCATGGCTGTTCTGACGATATCCACCGTACCATTGATTATTATCTATATTGTGGCTCAACGTTATATTTTAGAGGGGATTGGTGGTTCAGGTACAGGCATTAAATAGAGAGTGTATCATCATTAACAACCATGTATGGACTTAAATTCACATTTCTGATTCTTCTTTTTCATATCGTTAACTAGTTATTCATTTCTTTTCACATGTCTAGTAAAAGGAGCAATTAAATTGGAAGTTTCAAAAATTCTGTATTGGAAGTTAAGTGCGTATTTTTTCTTTTTCTTTTTTACTTGGTCTTCAAGTTACTCTTTATTTTCCATTTGGTTAGGACAAGAAATAAATTTAAGTGGGGCAGCTACAGGTATTATCTTTTCTGTAAACGCTATCTTCGCCTTGTGTATGCAGCCACTATATGGTTATATATCTGACAAAATAGGTTTAAAGAAAAAAATATTATCTTTCATTAGTTTGCTACTCGTATTTGTAGGACCATTTTATATTTTCATCTATGGACCATTATTAAAACACAATGTCTTTTGGGGCGCGATTGTTGGAGGAATCTATTTAGCCGTAGCTTTTCTAGCTGGTATTGGAGCGATTGAATCATATATTGAGAAGATTAGCCGTAAATATGATTTCGAATATGGAAAATCGAGAATGTGGGGATCTCTAGGGTGGGCGGCAGCTACATTTTTTGCAGGACAGCTGTTTAATATTAATCCAAATATCAATTTCTGGGTTGCATCTGTTTCAGCGATCATATTAGTGGCCATTATTATGTCTGTGAAAATAGAAATGACGGATCAAGAGATGAATAGAGCCGATTCTATTAAATTAAGAGACGTTGGACAACTTTTTTTATTAAAAGATTTCTGGTTTTTCATGATGTACATTATTGGGGTGACATGCGTCTACAGTGTTTATGATCAGCAATTCCCTCTTTATTACGCCTCATTATTTCCGACTGAATCGTTAGGCAATCAAGTATTCGGATATCTAAACTCGTTCCAAGTATTTTTAGAGGCCGGAATGATGTTTCTTGCTCCGTTTATCGTAAATAAGTTTGGTGTAAAGAATAGTTTAATTCTAGCAGGATTTTTAATGGCCTTCCGAATCATCGGTTCTGGAATTGTTGTTGGGCCAATCGGAATTTCTTCGATGAAATTAATTCATGCCCTAGAATTGCCTATTATGCTAATTGCTATTTTTAAATATTTAGCAGCGAATTTCGATACCCGTCTATCTTCTGTGCTTTATCTAGTTGGTTTCCAATTTGCATCTCAGGTTGGTGCATCCATTCTTTCACCACTTGCAGGTGGATTATATGACAGTGTAGGATTTCGTAATACCTATCTCATCATGGGAATCATGGTGTTTTGTTTTACCATTATTTCAATCTTTACTTTAAAAGGTTCTAAAAAAAGAAAAGGCTTAAATGGCAATCTGGAAAGGTTACGAAAGATAATATAGGAGGATGTTACGATGTTAACAATTAATAGAATTAAACAGGCTGAAGAGGCACTGAAGAATGCCAAGAAAAAAATAAATGATCGTTATCGATTAGGTTACCATATCATGGCTCCAGCTAACTGGATGAATGACCCGAACGGTTTCGTGCAGTATAAAGGGGAATATCATGCATTTTATCAATGCCATCCATATGATGCAAATTGGGGACCTATGCATTGGGGCCATGTAAAAAGTAAAGATCTCGTTCATTGGGAGCATTTTCCTGTTGCTTTAGCTCCCGGGGATGCTTGTGATACAGATGGATGTTTCTCAGGAAGTGCCGTTGATAATGATGGAGAACTAACCCTGATCTATACAGGACATCACTATACAGACAAGGAAAAAGATCTCTTCTATCAAAATCAAAATATTGCGGTCAGTACGGATGGAATATCATTTGAGAAGGTTGGAGAAAATCCGGTTATTGCTAAACCACCAGTGGATAGTGCACATCACTTCCGTGATCCAAAGGTGTGGAGGCACAATGATACCTGGTACATGGTTTTAGGAAATTCGACGAAGGAGAATGTCGGAAGAGTTATTTTATACCTTTCTTCTGATCTACTGAATTGGGAATACATTGGCGTTCTTGCACAAAGTGATGGATCCCTTGGATATATGTGGGAATGCCCGGACTTCTTTGAATTAGATGGAAAATATATTTTAATGATCTCTCCTCAAGGTATTAAATCAAATGGAGATTTATATAATAATCTATTCCAAACAGGTTATTTGGTTGGAGATTATAATTACGAAACAAACGAGTTTGTTCATGGATCATTTACTGAACTGGATAATGGACATGATTTTTATGCAGTTCAAACACTGTTAGATGATAAGGGTCGTCGAATTGCGATTGGTTGGATGGATATGTGGGAGTCAAACATGCCAACTAAAGCTGATGGATGGTGTGGAGCCTTAACATTACCACGTGAAATAACGCTAGGGGATCATAACAAGATTTTAATGAATCCTGTTGAGGAATTAATCTTATTACGGGATTCTGAACACATTGAGTGTACAAATCAATCCATTTCTGAAGGCTATTTGATAGAAACGAAAGAGGATTTACTTGAAGTGAAAGCAGTGTTTGACTTAACTAATTGTAGTGCTCAATCTGTAGGTCTAAAGATTCGTGGAGTTAACCAAGAAGAAACAGTATTAACGTATCACTTAGATAAACAACAACTAACACTTGATTGCTCCAAGTCAGGAAAAGTGGAAGATGGTGTTAGAAGCACAATGCTTGAGACAAATAAAGAGCTTTCCCTGCGTGTATTTATTGATCGATCTTCCATTGAAATCTTTGCGAACGATGGACAAACGACCATGACAAGTCGAATCTATCCGAATGAAGATAGACTAGGAATTGAGTTATTTGCTGAGAAGGGTGATGTACAAGTCAAGGAAATAACCTATTGGAACCTGCAAGATATCTGGAAATAAAATAACAAGGAACAAGTGTCTACACACTTGTTCCTTGTTTAGGGGTGAAAACATTGAAAAAGGTTTTTTGTATTGGTGAGACATTAATTGATTTTATTCCGATTCAAAAAGAAAAATCTTTAAAAGAGGTTACTGGTTTTGAACGTGTTGCCGGTGGAGCTCCTATGAACGTTGCGATTGCAATTGCAAAATACGGTGGGAATTCCGTCATGCTGACCAAGATAGCTAATGATAATTTTGGTGATTATTTAGAGGGCGTGCTTCGAGGAAATGATGTAGACACTTCCTATATTATTCGAAGTGATGAAGGTGAAACTGGATTAGCATTTGTATCTGTAGATAATTTCGGAGAAAGAAGTTTTAATTTTTACCGAAAGAATGCAGCTGATTTATTACTTTCACCAGATGAGGTGAAGTCAGAGTGGTTTAATCAAGGAGATCTTCTTCACTTTTGCTCAGTGGATTTAGTTGAAAGTCCAATGAAACAAACCCATATAAAAGTGATAGACAGATTTAATAAAATAGGTGGAATTGTAAGTTTTGACCCTAATGTCAGGCTTCCTTTATGGCCAGATGAAGAAAGCTGTCGGAGTACCATACTAAACTTCTTGCCTCTAGCGGATATTGTAAAAGTATCTGATGAAGAATTATATTTTATAACAAATATTCATACGGAAAAAGAAGCGATTGAATCCCTTTTTGTCGGTAACGTGAAAGTAGTCGTATATACAAAAGGAAGCGATGGCGCAAATATTTATTTGAAAAATGGAGAGGTATATGAAGACAAAGGATTTAAAGTAATTGTTTCGGATACAACAGGGGCAGGTGATGCATTTATCGGAGGTTTCTTATCCGAACTAGTGTCACTTGAAGTAACTAATGAAAATCTATGTGAAAGAGTGAGTGAAAATCATCAACTATTACTTACTTTTGCAAATGCAAGTGGAGCACTGACTGCTTCCGTAAAAGGGGCTATTCAGGAAGCACCCGGAAAACGCCATGTATTAAATTTTATTTCTACTCAACGGGAAACAACAAAGAGGGGGAGAAAGAAATTTTGTAAAAAGTTTTAAAATCCCTTACTGTGTTCATTATTTATAAGGACAATCAATCTCTTATATAATTAAGATATGTGGAGACGTGGTGCGAGGAAGTTGCTTTTTCTCAGGAGAGGTTTGATTCGTCCCAGTATGATTATTGGAACTTTATGAAAGTTTCGGAAAATCGAGTGGACCTAAAAAAGTAACTATCTGTGAGCATTATGAGATTGATGCATTAGCAGGTGTGGCCTCGTTTGTAGCTATCATTAACCCGCATTCCATCATTTTTTGTAACGATGAAGTTGATTAAGGAATATTAGACAAAATTGCTATAGGTAGCTCAAAATATATCCCGTCAGAACATCTTCAATGAGTGGATTGTTTATATGGATTACAAAGTCTCGGACCTGATCTCAGGATGTGGAACAAGCAAGTAAAATAAATTGGAAAGTGCAATTGAGTACCAAATAATTAAAGGCGAGGTTTGAATATGACAACATTCCTTTTAGTCATCATTTATTTGGCTTTTATTAGTTTAGGCTTACCTGATTCATTGTTGGGGGTAGCGTGGCCTGTGATGCAATTGGACTATGGAGCCCCGCTTGAGACTGCTGGATTACTTTTTATGACGATAGCTGGTGGTACAATTATTTCCAGTTTAGCTAGCGGAATGGTACTTAAACGGTTTGGAACTGGCAATGTCACATTTGTCAGTTGCTTACTGACTGCTGGTGCTTTGTTGGGATTTCATTTTGCTCCATCGCTTGTTTGGTTAATTGTAGGTGCCATACCACTTGGATTAGGTGCAGGATCTGTTGATGCAGGATTAAACGATTATGTTGCTACACAGTATAAGGCACACCATATGAGTTGGTTACATTGTTTTTGGGGAGTCGGAGCTACTTTTGGTCCTATCATTATGGCTCAGTTTATCTCAGAACAAAATTCTTGGAGAAATGGATATCTTGCAATCTCTGGAATTCAGTTCACGGTAACTGTAATCCTTCTCTTCACTTTGCCCTTATGGAATAGAGTGAAAAAGAAAGGCCATATAACAATAAATGAAGAGCAGGAAGATTCAAAAGGTGTATTTTATAATGAAGATGATAAACATGTAAAACCTTTACAAATTAAAGGAGTTAAACTGGCTCTGATCTCCTTCTTGTTTTATTGTGGGGTTGAATCAACAGTGGGTCTTTGGGGAAGTAGCTTTCTGGTAAATGTCAAGGAGTTACCCGTATCGGTTGCTGCACAATGGGTTTCCTTATATTACGCAGGGATAACAATGGGTAGATTTATTACAGGCTTCATTACCTTTAAAATGAGTAACCGTACTCTCATTCGGATGGGGCAAATAATAGCATTAGCTGGTGCCACACTTCTATTCCTACCATTGCCTTCCACTTTTTCGCTTGTAGGTTTTATTATGGTTGGACTAGGATTAGCACCGATATTTCCGTGTATGTTGCATGAAACTCCAACACGTTTTGGGAAGAAGCATTCCCAGACAATTATGGGTTATCAAATGGCTGTTGCTTATACAGGTAGTACTTTCATACCACCTCTTCTTGGCTTCATTGCATCTCATTCAACAATAGGAATCTTTCCATTTTGTATTGCTGTTTTTGTTGCAGCAATGCTCCTAAGTTCAGAGAAATTAAATACCTTACTGACAAAGAATGATTTATTAACGAGGAAAGATAAAAGCTCAAAAGCATTTTAAGTATCCTCGAAATCAATCACCTTACATCGATTACCACCGAAGTAGTAGAAGCTGCACGAAATAGCTTAGGGCTTGGACGTATATAATAAAGAAACCCAGCTATTCTACTCATGTGAAGATAGCTAGGTTTTTAAAGAGGATAATGGACTTGATTTAGGTTTATTAATGGAATTATTATTCACTAACACGATATCGGCCTTTTTTGCAGTTGATTTTTAATCTCATGTGCTGTTTTCTTGGTATTTATAAATATGGATTTGTATTTTATCTCATATTACCGTTGGATTATCTTTAGCTCTACCTTTATTTTTGTTTTTTTGACATTCCTATATTAATAGAAAGATGGAGTATAAATTAGAAACTAAACTTGTTACAGCTAAGATAAGTAAAATGTTTATTCAAGTATTTGGTGCGATTCTGTAATGCGTTAGCCGATGATTGAAGCAGTCTTTAAGGCAGCATTTTTTATGCAACTATCGGGGCAGTTAGTTGAAAAAAAGACGCGTTTTTGCTGGTGGTTACCCCTAATCCACATGAGGTCCGTGGCTCTTTAAACAAACATTCTGCCGCCGTACGAGCATATCGCCAGGCTCGCCTGCTCACTACCCTATTTTTAGTCCGCCCATTCAACATCGGTCGTGAACACAATTGTTAACCATCGATCAGTACTTTCCTCGCCGATGGCATTACCGATTTCATCACGGATTGCGTCCCACTCTTCAAGGCATTTAGCCGGCCACCCGCCAGGCACAATAAAGTATAGTTCAATTTGTTTTCCCCGGCCAACCTTTGCGACGTAAGCTCGGTAAGAAACGAAGCCGTAGCGCTTCACAAAGTCCTGTGCGACCTCGTCCACATGCTGCTTGAGTGATTGAGGGGTGATCAGCAGGACATCCGCCAAGGCGCGCTTTACCGTTGAAATCGGCAGCGGAATAATTACCAAACAGATCAGTACAAGTACTGCCGGATCAATATAGGGTGTAAGCCATTCCAAATTCGTTCCTTCAAAAGCGTATCCGATGCAAAACGCGATCAAGAGCGCCGCGGTTATGCCACCGGTCATCATCCATGCCTTAGCGTCAAGGGCAACAAAATCCGAGCTAAGTGTCTTGTTTAAGCGTGTTTCGAAAATCGCCATGGAACAGCATGCGATCATCGTCACAACGGCATAGACGATGGCGAACCCAAACTCGAGATTGCGGCCGCCCGTCATAAGACTACCAATTGCATTAATCAATGCATAAACGGCCGCCCCCATGAGCATGACACCGTTGAGACCAAGGACGATTGGCTCCAAGTGCCAAAATCCCATTGTGAAGCGTTCACTCAATTTACCATTATGCCTATTCGGTGCAGTGGACGAGGTAATCAACTTTGAGACAATGAGCGCCAAGACGCTCATGATTGCATCGGTCAGAGAATAGAACCCATCAAAGGTGATAGAGAACGAACCTGATAGCAGGCCGAAAATGATCCCAAAGCAAGCAACGAAGATGGTAACGCCAATGGAGACTCGAAGTATTCTTTGTTCGGTATTCAATTTTTTTCCCCCTAGGATTGCAGCCAGAATAGCCGTAGTAGCGTTTCCTCTACTGGACGCCTACTTTAAGTGAAAACATCGCCATTATCTGCTCTTTAATATAATCTCCCAACCTTTCAAGTATCATTTTTGTCTTAAGGTTCAGAGTTTATACACCCTAAAACTTTCGTGTTCTTGACTGGTTTTTGGTTTATAAAAATCGATTAGTAATTTGCCTCGAACAGAGATAACTTAAAACTACTTTAAATATGATAAACGATGTGCAACCATTGATTTAACAGTGATTGTCAATTTGTCATACACAAATTATTACATAAGTGGACATAGAGTGGAAGAGTTGGTTGACTAAAAGGTACATGGTATGCAAAAAGTGCCTTGGAGCATTGAATTAGCTGAGCCTATGAAATTAAAAGACGAATTAATAAAAGGAGTTAAGGTATCATGAATGGAGTTTGATTTAACTCAAACTCCAGTTAAGGATCGTCAAGATTGCAATCTTGAAGTTGGCAATGAAATTAAAATACATTTAACTAAAACTAAGTAGTCGCGTGTGTCCTTAATTCTTTAGTAAAAAGCTTCATATTACTAACTGTTCAAATTAGCGGTGCTCTACATTAATAACAGAGGTTGCATATGCAGCCTTTTTTTTTTCATATGGCAATAACGGGGCAGGTTCAAACAAGAGATTGAATCATTGTGAATAACTATGTTGGAGTGGATGCAAAGAGTATATTCTGAGTATCAGGTTACATTTACCTGGGCAATTTTGACGATAATGCTGAAGCGATCGGTGTATTCTGCATTGTTATGAATGCTAAATTGGATTAATGCTGTGGTACAAGAGAGATTTTTCTTTTTATTTGCTATCGTTATCGGTTGGAAGGCTATGTTAATTTTTCTATTCTCCTATGTACAACGTACCTTTTAATCGGAATAAGAGGTGACAGATATGGGGCCATCAGAAAGTAGAATGACCATATAGATAATTAATGGCGTTGTTCTGTATAATGCTGGCGGTACATCATGTAGGATATTTACCTGACGCCACCCTTAAATAAAAATAGAAATACTTTGTGTAAGTTTTTGAGAGGATAAAATAGAATGTACACCACCTTGTTAAGGAAAAGTGGTGTATTTTTTTTAAATAGGGGGTTAATCTCTGTCTTGTTTAGTTCAGTTCAATAGTGGATTAAAAGTACACGTTTATGAACGGTGATTTTTATAATGAAAAAGGTTTTATTTCAACGTTCGCTAAAGTCAAATACTTCTAAAACGTTCGACTTTGATTATATTGGCGAAAATCCGGTTGAATTCAAAAAGCTTGCATTATTTATTATTATTATTATAAAATACTTGTATACAAGTGTACTTGAACTCTATAAGAAGGTGAATTTATGGCTGAATCAAAGGAATTTCTTTATCCTGTAAAATGGCTTTCAAAAGCTTCAGCTGGTGATCGCGTTACATCCGAGCTTAGAATGCGTATTATTTCGGGGATGATTGAAAGCGGTGCCATCCTTTCTGAAAATAAATTAGCTGCTGATTTCGGTGTAAGCCGCTCACCCGTTCGTGAAGCGTTAAAAATACTGGCCTCTGAAAATATCATCCGATTAGAAAGAATGGGTGCGGTTGTCATTGGTTTAACAGAAAAAAAGTATGCAGAAATTTATGATGTACGTATTCTCATCGAAACGTTTGTATTTGAACGTCTAGTGAGGATGAACACGAATGAATTAGTAATGGAACTTAGTAAAATATTGGAAATGATGAAAGTGTCCATAAAATACCTGGATGCGGATGAGTTTTCCTATCAGGATGTTCTATTCCACGAAACGATCATTCGCTCCATCGATCATTCCTACATCCTGATGATCTGGGATAATTTAAAACCTGTAATGGAAAGTTTGATTCTTCTATCCATGCGCAGCCGTTTTAAAGAAAAGTATGAAGACTTTACACGGATCATAAATAATCATCAGCTTTATATTGATGCGATCAAAACAAAAGATCGAGACATCATGATTAAGTCGTTACATGAAAACTTTGATGATGTTCAAGGAAAAGTTGAAGACTTATGGATGGCTCAACAGATGCTTTCAAAAGGAGTCGAACAAGAAAATGACTAGCTATATGTTAGGAGTAGACATCGGTACAACAAGTACAAAAGCTGTATTATTCACGAAAAAAGGCGATGTCATCCAGCAAGAGAATATTGGCTATCCTCTTTACACACCGGATATGACAACGGCGGAACAAGACCCTGAGGAGATTTTCCAGGCTGTTCTGAAAGCCTTTTCAAATATAACGAAGCAGCACCCAGATAAAAAACCATCATTTATTTCATTTAGCAGTGCGATGCATAGTGTTATAGCTATGGATGAAAACGACCAGCCGCTAACCGCTTGCATCACCTGGGCAGATAATCGCAGTGAAGCCTGGGCCCATAAAATAAAGGATGAATTAGATGGGCATGAAGTTTACAAGCGAACCGGAACACCGATTCACCCGATGTCACCATTATCCAAGATTACCTGGATCGTGAATGATCACCCGGAGATCGCAACCAATGTTAAAAAGTATATCGGGATTAAAGAATATATCTTTAAAAAGTTCTTTGATCAATACGTTGTCGATTATTCCCTTGCTTCATCCATGGGCATGTTGAATCTCAAAAACTTGGATTGGGATGAGGAAGCCCTAAGAATTGCTGGAGTAACGCGTGATCAATTATCTGAACTCGTACCAACAACAAAGACCTTTAACAACTGTGACGCGGATTTAGCCAAACAGATCGGGATTGACCCAAAAACGCCATTTGTCATTGGGGCAAGTGATGGTGTCCTTTCAAATCTAGGTGTAAACGCTATCCGGAAAGGTGAAATTGCTGTCACGATCGGGACTAGCGGTGCGATTCGGACAATTATTGACGAACCGAAAACAGACGAAAAAGGAAGAATCTTTTGCTATGCCTTAACGGAAAAGCATTGGGTGATTGGCGGGCCGGTAAACAATGGGGGGATGGTCCTTCGCTGGATTCGCGATGAATTTGCTTCTTCCGAGGTGGAAACAGCTAAAAGACTCGGAATCGACGCTTATGAAGTCTTGACCAAGATTGCCGAACGGGTAAGACCGGGCGCTGATGGATTGTTATTCCATCCATATCTTGCAGGTGAACGTGCACCATTATGGAATCCGGACGTAAGGGGTTCATTTTTCGGATTAACGCTGTCGCATAAGAAAGAACATATGATTCGAGCGGCTCTAGAGGGAGTCATTTACAATTTATACACCGTATTTTTGGCCTTAACGGAATGCATGGACGGTCCCGTGACCCGAATTCAAGCTACGGGAGGCTTCGCAAGGTCGGCTGTTTGGCGGCAAATGATGTCCGATATCTTCGAATCGGAAGTCGTGGTTCCAGAAAGCTACGAAAGTTCGTGCCTTGGTGCTTGTATATTAGGGTTATATGCAACTGGGGAAATTGATTCCTTCGAAGTGGTTTCTGAAATGATAGGCAATACCCACAAGCACACACCGAAAGCTGATTCTGTAAATGAATACAGGCAGCTGCTGCCGATTTTCATTAACCTATCAAGGGTATTGGAAAACGAATATACACAGATTGCGAATTATCAAAGAAACTTAATAAATGCTGCAAAGTAAAGACATGGGGGGATTACAATGCCATTAGTCATTGTCGCTTTAGGAATTGTCGCTTTATTAATTTTAATAATGGGCTTAAAATTAAACACCTTTATTTCCTTGATCATTGTATCGTTTGGAGTGGCTTTAGCACTTGGGATGCCGCTTGACGGAATTGTCAAAACCATTGAAGCTGGATTAGGCGGAACACTCGGCCACTTAGCGTTAATCTTTGGACTTGGGGCGATGTTAGGTAAGTTGATCGCAGATTCGGGCGGAGCGCAACGCATTGCCATGACCCTTGTTAAGAAATTCGGTGAAAAGAATATTCAATGGGCAGTCGTGGCAGCATCATTCATTATCGGTATCGCATTATTTTTTGAAGTGGGATTAGTATTATTGATTCCAATCGTATTTGCGATTTCAAGAGAATTAAAAGTTTCGATATTGTATCTTGGCATTCCAATGGTGGCGGCATTATCCGTAACACACGGTTTCTTACCGCCGCACCCAGGACCAACCGTCATCGCTGGTGAATATGGCGCAGACATTGGTCAGGTTTTACTTTACGGCTTCATCATTGCAGTTCCAACCGTTATTTTAGCTGGACCGATATTTACGAAGATAGCGAAAAGATTAGTACCTGAATCATTTACGAAAACAGGCAGCATTGCCTCATTAGGGGAACAAAAATCTTTTAAACTTGAAGAAACACCTGGATTTGGAATCAGTGTATTTACTGCATTACTTCCGGTTATATTAATGTCAATTGCTACAATCATCACTTTGATGCAAAAAACGATGGGATTTGAARATAATGGTTTACTGGCCGCTATCCGTTTTATTGGTGAAGCCGGTACTTCCATGTTGCTTTCCTTATTATTTGCGGTCTATTCAATGGGAGTGGCAAGAAAGATTCCAATGAAGGATATTATGGAATCTTGTACATCAGCGATCCTGAATATCGGAATGATGCTCTTGATCATTGGGGGCGGCGGAGCCTTCAAACAAGTATTGATCGATGGCGGTGTAGGTGACTATGTAGCTGAATTATTCAAAGGAACATCATTATCACCAATCCTGCTCGCCTGGATCATCGCGGCAATCCTGCGTATTTCATTGGGATCTGCTACAGTTGCTGCCTTGACGACAGCTGGTTTGGTTATTCCGATGTTAGGTCAGACGGACGTTAACCTTGCTCTGGTCGTACTTGCTACAGGAGCGGGAAGTTTAATCGCTTCACACGTTAACGATGCTGGTTTCTGGATGTTTAAAGAGTATTTTGGCTTAAGCATGAAAGAAACATTCGCAACATGGACTTTACTTGAGACGATCATATCAGTGGCTGGATTAGGATTCATTCTATTACTAAGCTTATTTGTATAGGCTTTCCCGGCAGTAAATCCCCGACTTATGGCAGGGATTTACTGCCTATTATTCTTACATAAGAAGGAGCAGAAATAATGTTCAATACAATTGGTGTCATTGGTTTAGGGGTAATGGGCAGTAATATCGCGTTAAATATGGCTAATAAAGGAGAAAAAGTAGCTGTCTATAATTACACAAGAGATTTAACGGATCAGCTTGTTGCTGAATTGGACGGTCAGTCAATCCATCCGTATTACGAAATCCAAGATTTCGTTCAGTCACTGGAAACGCCAAGAAAGATTTTTCTGATGGTGACTGCGGGTAAAGCGATCGACTCGGTGATCACTTCATTACTTCCTCATCTTGAATCGGGCGATATTATCATGGACGGCGGTAACTCCCATTACGAAGATACTGAACGCAGATATGATGAATTGAAATCTAAAGGATTCAGTTATGTAGGAATTGGTATTTCCGGTGGGGAAGTCGGTGCGTTAAAAGGACCTTCAATCATGCCAGGAGGAGATAAGGACGCCTATGAAAAAGTTGCTCCAATCCTGACAAAAATCGCAGCTAAAGTAAATGATGCTCCTTGCTGTACCTATATCGGTCCAAAAGGGGCAGGTCATTTTGTGAAAATGGTACATAACGGGATTGAGTATGCAGATATGCAATTAATCGCCGAAGCATATACATTTTTAAGAGAAAAATTGCATTTAGAGGTTAATGAAATTGCTGACATCTTTGAAACATGGAATCAAGGCGAACTGAAAAGTTATTTAATCGAAATCACGGCCGAAATCTTAAGGAAAAAAGATGAAGTAACGGGCTTACCATTGATTGATGTGATTCTCGATAAAGCAGGACAAAAAGGCACAGGAAAATGGACCAGCATGCAAGCGATTGATAACGGAATACCAGCATCGATCATTACAGAGTCTTTGTTTGCGCGCTACATTTCCGCTCTAAAAGAAGAACGGGTTCATGCGGAAAACATTCTAACAGGGCCTGAGAACGTTCAGCAAAAATTAGATAAAAATGAGTGGATTGACTATATTAGGCAAGCATTATATATGGGAAAGGTTTGTGCATACGCGCAAGGTTTCACTCAATATAAAATGAGTTCTGAACTTAACGGCTGGGATTTGCCTTTGAAGGATATTGCGCTTATTTTCCGCGGCGGCTGCATCATTCGGGCAGAATTTTTAAACGTCATTAGCGAAGCCTATCAAGAGCAGCCAAATCTGGCCAATTTATTGATTTCACCATATTTCGCTGAAAAGGTTGCAAAGTACCAGGCGGGATTGCGAAAGGTAGTCTGTGAGGGAATAAATTCCGGCATCTCGTTTCCATGTTTAGGCTCTTCACTTACTTATTACGATAGTTATCGAACAGGCATCTCAAATGCTAACCTTTTGCAAGCACAACGTGATTATTTTGGTGCGCATACTTATGAACGACGTGATTTAGCAGGGGTTTTCCACACGAACTGGCAGTGATGGAAAGTGACAAAAGAAATAGTCATTTGTAATACCGTTCATGAAGTTGAAACAGGTATTTTACTTCAAAAAAGAGTTGCTTTGGCAGCTCTTCTTTCTTATGTAACAAAAGGTGCAGCTAGTGGATAAAGGAATTTTAGTGAGGGAAAAAAGATTGATTGCGTTATTTCGAACCATGGGTGAACTTCAAAATGGAAAAAGTCTTGGTGGAAAAGATTGAGGGGCCACGAATAATATTTTTGGGGGAGGTTTAATACTCAGGCTAAGTGGTATATAAATGATATCGGTTTATAGCATTTAATTCTCTCGCTACCTTAATTTTACAGTAGGGGTTCGCAAACGTTTCTTGAATAATGTCGGCAAGTGGCACATATTCTTCTTTGGATATTACCAAATTATTTCCGCGTGGAAAAGGAGTGATATATCATGAGGCAAATGTGTATTTACTGTTTTAAATGGGCTGACATAGATACGATGACACCAATTTTTGAACAAGGTAGAGAGTTCGTCAATTATTATTGTGAAGATTGTGTTAATGCTGTTATGGATAATTTATTTAAGCTCCCATACAAACATGCATGCGAACCATCAAGAATCCACTAGCATCAAGATGTGCGATTTAATAGTTAAGCGAGTGTGCTGGAACAGCATAACGAAAGGCCATCTCAAACGAGAAGGGCTTTTTTTGTTTGGATTTGTATTTAAAGTTGAATGGGGAGAAATATGTAATCATTTCAAGTTGATCTCGTTGAATAGAATGATGTTTCGAAAGCATCCTCATCACCTCAAGTTTTAATAGATCTATTTTAAAACAAAAAAGACTGTAGGCAAAAGGAGTTCTWTYCAAATTWTTAAACATAGTTGATTGGAGCGGGTGTGCGAGACTCCTGCGGGAATAGCGAGTCCAWGGGAGACCCCACAGGCGCAAGTGCGCCGAGGAGGCTCCCGGACCGCCCGCGGAAAGCGAGTGCCTGAAGTGGAAATCAACGTCTAAATTTGTCTACAGTTGAAGGCCTCCCACAGTTTACTGAGGGAGGCCTTTTCTTATCAAGTAATCCGGAGGTTTACCCTAGTCATTTCAACCCACTTAAACAACATGACCATACCGAATATTATTAAGTGGTACTCATAAGGTAGTATATCGGATTGAGGAAAAATATGAATTCGGATTAGATATAAATAATAAAAACAGTTAAAGAAACTAAGCATTTAAGGGGAAGATTAACCTGTTAAAGGAATTCTATGTTTGTTATACTCTTGACGCTGATGTTAAGTGGGAGAAAATAAAAAAAGGATTGAGTAGTAAAAAAGAGGATGTTTTACAAGAAGTCTTAAAAAGGATGGAACACTGTGAGTATTTAATAGTGAAAAGTGAAAGTAAGCATCATATTATTCATACATCTTTAATACGTTATATACGTATTTTTGATAAGAAATAAGTAATCTCACTACTGATATCTAGGAATATAAGTTATGGTTGTATTCTCCTAACAGTCTATCTGGGAGGGGATTTTTCTATGGCGAAAAAAGGAAACCTTTTCATGCATATACAGAGCGAGTATGGTTGGTTAACACTTTTGAAAGGAGTGTAAAGATGAATAAGGAATGGGATGATGGTTTTATTGAGGCATTAATGGTTTCCCTAGAAGACGAAAGAGTCATTGAAAAGATACAAGCAATAGCAGAAGCGGGCTCGTATAGTCCATTGGGGGAGCATAAGGAGCTGCTGAAAGAAAAAGAAAATGAAATAGCAAAACTCCAACAAGAGCTTGCCTCGAAAAAAGCAGAAATTAGTGAGTACCAAATAATGATCCACCATCTGAATGAGAAAATGGAATCCTATTATAATGAATTGCAAAAGAGAAGAGCGGACTATCGGGAAGCAGAAAAACTTTACGAAGCTGTTCAACAATTATCCGAAACCACTAAAAGTTCCTTGAAAGGAATCTTCAAGGGCGGTTCCGTGCAGGAATTTATAGTCTGTGGCGTGCAATATGAAAACATTTCATCTTTGTGGGATTTTATCAAAAACGAGATTATGGAAGGACGGGAGCAGGAAAGAGAGACTTTGCTCGCCCTTTTTCTGTATTTCTTTCAAGAGTACAGTAAAACATACGATACCCCTTTATATAAAATACAGGAAGTGAAAATGAATGAGGTCTTCAGGGAGGACTTGTACATAAGGGCCCTCAATAGCAAAATATCCGGGAACATCATGGAAGTCCTGCTGCCAGGATATATAAGCATTAATGGTAAAACCATTAAAAAATCCGTTGTGAGAATCTAGCAGGCGAAACAGAGAATGATAGTAAAGGAGAAATACAATGACATCGATTATTATCCCAGAGATTGAAGAAGGCATTGAAAGAATCCTTCTTGTGCAATGGTATAAACAGCCAGGCGATTATATTACGGTGGGCGAAAGCTTAGCCAAATTCAGCTGTGAGGGCATCGAATTTGACCTCTTTTCAGAAAAAGAAGGTACCCTTAAAGAATTGAACGTAGCGGAGGACACTATAGTCAAGATTGGTGACCTGATATGTTATTTGGATTCTGGTGATGCAATTTCTGAAGAATTATTAAAAGAAGTTGAAAAACAAGAAACGATGGAAGATAAAGAGCCGATTGAGAACGTAACAAGCTTAGCTGAAAAAAATAACATAGACAGTTCCATATACTTAATGAATAAGAACGAAGAGCAGGTTCTATTCTCAACGGATTCCCAAACCGTTCCGGTCTCTGCCATTTCAATGACTTATAAAGAAGTGAGATCGTTAATCAGCCATTTATATCAGAGTGCAGAAGAAACCTTCTTCAAGGATGAGGCGAGCTTCTTTCAAGACATTAAAAAAATGCTCCGTTCCAGATGGGTTTACATGAATAATGGGAATATTATATATGATCACAATATCGCAGCGGTATTTCCTTATAGAAAATACTATGAATTAATGGACGAGGATTTTGACTACAAAAAGCATCTGGACGTTTCCGGTTTTAAAGGTGATGTCATGACACGGGAAGAGGCTGCGAAAAGTTTCAATACAACCGATCACCCTGTATATAAGAGAATACTAACTTTAGACGATTATTCCGCGAGTAAAAATCCTTCCATTTCAAGGATATTTGCCAATCAAACGGCTAACTCTTCTAAATCGATAGCGTTTAAATCCAACGGGTACGATATTCAAAGCTACGATGTAGTAAATCAAAAAAACAATTTGCTGGGAAAAGGATTTTTCGTTCCCGTTTTCCGTTTAAATGGGGAAAATGCTTTTGAAATCAATGACCGAAAGGCTCTCCATCTTTGGCTGGAAAACCGGTTAGTTCCAAGCGGATTAAGTGCAGAACGCCAGAAGGAATATGATTATTTGCTGGAAATGCATCAATTAAGGGGCTTAGATCATGAAAGTTTTCTTAAAGAATTGCCATCGATCGCTATCGATTCCAACACGTTTTATGAGAAGCTTTTAAACTCTGAAAAAGTAAGGGCTGATATTGATACATATGATGAAAAGATGTTAACAGATCCAAACCGGGGACATTGGGATTTATGGCCTGTCACCTCTGATGAAAAACCTTTAACGATAAAACTGAACGAAGAAATAATGGCCAGAAACCCTAAAATGGATATTAGGGAGGACGGCATAGTCGGCATTGATTTTGGAACGAAAAGTACAGTTGTCGTTCATCAAGAAGAAAGTGATGTTACTCTTCCCATGCGTATTGGGGTTGGCTACCTAAACACGGAAGTACAAGACTGGCATTATGAAAATCCAACCGTGATTGAATTTATTGATTTAGAACATTTCCTGGAGCTATATCAAGAAAAAGAAGGAAGACCAGATACAAGGTGGCAGGATGTGACGGTTTCCCACAATGCTCTTAACAACTTGATGAATGGAAAGAGTGACCATTATTATTCCATATTGAATAATCTAAAGCAGTGGGCTGGAGAAAAGAATAACGAACTCCGATTAAAAGACAAGAGGGGATATGCCGTTGTACTGCGTTCCTTTTTGGACTTAACCGATCAGGAAATCAACCCAATCGAGTTATACGCCTACTACCTCGGTTTGTACATCAATAACCAGAACAATGGGATTTACCTCGATTACACCCTTTCTTTCCCGGTGACGTATGAAAAAGAGGTAAGGGAAAAAATTCTAACGTGTTTTGAACGCGGGTTAAAAAAGACGCTTCCTATGCCGATTCAGCAGGATGAAGAATTAATGAAAAAGTTTCGTGTCACCGCTGGGGCGAGTGAACCTGCTGCCTATGCCGTCTGTGCGTTACAGGAATACGGATTTGAACCAGAAGAAGAAGAAAAAACGTACTACGGTGTGTTTGATTTTGGTGGAGGAACGACAGATTTTGATTTTGGGATTTGGCGTGAAGCGGGCTTGAAAGAAAGCAGATATGATTATGTCATTGAACATTTTGCAGCGGGCGGGGACCGATATTTAGGCGGTGAGAACATGCTGGAGCTTTTGGCGTTCCAAGTGTTTAAAAACAACCAAAGAACAATGCGTGAGTTAAACATTCCTTTTACCCTCCCAGCGGAATGTGTGAAATTTCCCGGAAGTGAAACATTGATTAATGAGTCACAAGAATCCTATATAAATACGAAACAATTGGTGGAAAAATTAAGGCCGCTTTGGGAAAGACATGAACGGTATGAAGAACAGTTTGGAAAAGGAATGATCCGGGCAGATTTATTTGACAAAGCCGGCCGCGCAAAACTCAATGTGGAACTATTGATCGATCAAGATGAAATGGAACAGTTGATTGAGGAAAGAATCGACAAAGGCATTAAAAATTTCTTTGAGTCTCTACGGCGCGCTTTTGCCCGGTCAGAACACAGCAAAATTAATAAAGTGAATATACTGCTTGCGGGTAATTCAAGTAAATCCCCGGTCGTCATGGATCTATTTAATAAATGGATTGAAAGGGAAGTGCAGAACACTCAAAACTGGGGAGAAGTGTCTAGTGCCCTTTTTGAGATTCTCCCGCCACTGGGGACAGAAGGCGCTTATTTAAAGCAAGAAGAGAGAAACAGAGTGGTTAACCGGGATATAATAACAGCCCCTACAGGAAAAACAGGCGTTGCCTTTGGGCTTGTACAAAGCAGAAAAGGCGGAAGTATAAAAGTTATTGACCGCGATATGGTGAATGGGGAATCAAAGTTCAAGTATTTTCTTGGCATCGGGAGAAAAGGGAAATTAAAAACAAAGATTGATCAAGAAGAAGAGTATAACAAATGGCATCTTTTCATTGATGCATCAGAAGAAGATTTTGAGATTTATTACACAAGCCTGCCGGAAGCTAGTACCAACCAGCTTGATATTAAGCAGGCACAGAGGAAAAAGCTTCGAATTGAGCATGTAGATGATTCAGCTTTTGTTTATATTCGGACCATAAGCCCGACTGTCATTGAATATGTTGTTGCAGATGAAGGCTCGATTATAAGTGGGAATTATTTAAGTGAAATTACTAAAGTGGAATTAAGCTGATCTTTCGATAAAAAAATTTTTGAAAAGGTCTCTCACAGTATACTGTGGGAGTCCTTTTCATGCTCATCGTTATTCACAGCTAGGTGTTCAACCTGTGGATTCACTTCTTTGATCCATCTGATGCTCCATAATCATTAATAGTTAGTTTTACATCGTAGTTGATCGGAGTTTCACTAAATGTTTGGTCCCAATCCTTTTTGACTTTCTTCCATACTTTTGGGTGCTCAATTCTCAATCGATTTCCGAAGCCAGCAACGTCCACTTGGTATTCTTTTTGCATTTTTTCTACTACATTTCTCACCAAGCGTTTCACTTCTTTTTCAGATGATTTTTCTGCTTTTTTTAAAAATTCATTTTTAAAAGTATCTCCTGAAACTACCCAGTTTTCAGACAGTCTCCCCACTGATTCAATGTTTACATCAAAAGAGATGTTGTCTCCTTTAACTCGAGGTACGATACTGCTTTTCATGGATTCTATCTCATACACAATCAGCTGACCGGTTTCTTTATCAAAGCTTTTCACTACACCGCCTTTCCCCTTACCTGTTATCCATGTTACGCCCTCCAGTTCTTCCTCATTCAAAAAACCAGTCATTTTGTGTGTCTTTCCATCGATCACGGCAGCACCCGCAAATTTGACTTGCCCATCTGCTGATAGAACTTTTTGGATTAGAAAACTAGATCCTGATTTGATCTTGCTTTCTACTTTAATATGCGACATGGGAGGTAAAATCCTCGTTGTTCGATAGGCATTTTCTACAATGCCAGCTAGACGAAACGCTGGAATTTCTCCATCTTTCTTTGTTTCCAGTGTGTTGCTCGCTCTTCCTTTACTGATGAGCACAAGACAGCTTGGTCTAACCTCACTTTCTCGAAAATTTTGATTAAGTAATTGTTCCAACTTATACGATTTTGCAAGATCTTCACCTATAACAACCACTTTCAGATGGTGAGCGGTTACGGGTTGTTCACTTCTCAATGATAATTCACGAACCATTTGATGGAAGGAATCACCAGTTTCGGAAACGTTAAGATAAGATTTTTGTTCTGGTCCTGATTGTTTCGTTGTTGAACTTGCTACTTGTGGAGTGATAAATTGATAGGTTGCAGTAATCCGGTCCTTTTTTGAATAACCACCCCCTTGTTCGTTTAATTTTTTCTCGATGGAGGACGGCTTGGCTTTATCGAATGCCAAACCTATACCTAGACTTTGCTCTTCGATTTCATGACTGCTCCAACATCCTGTAAGGGGTAAGAACAAAAGAACGGAGAGGGAAATGAAGAGGGGGCGTATATTGTTATGTGATTGTTTCATATTTTCCTCCCTTTATTCTTGAGATAATAAGCAGAAGAAGCGGAAGTAAACCAAATAAAAACAGTGCGATATTGCCGACGAAATCTCCTTGTTTAAATAGGTCATTCATATTTTTCGGAATCATGGCAATGATGTATAGAATCGGAAGCAAGCCAAACATGAATGGGTGAATGCTCTTTTTCGTAAGTTGAGCCAGCCCTAAAGCGGCTGCAAAGTATGTGATGGTAAATGTAGCAAATATTTGCATGATCCAAACCACGAGCAATAAAGATTCAAACCGTTCAAAGATCAAACCGGAGATTTCAAAACTGCGTATAAGATCCAGAGTCGGCCATGTTCTCGTGACCACTCCATCAACAGATAATGCCCCGATAACCATGACGACCGTTATCACGTAAAAAATCAATGGAATGGAAACTCCAACAAGCAGGGCTTTTACTGCTTTTTTTGGCTGATTCATAAACGGAATAAGCAGTAACATGATTTCAGGCCCTGAAAAAGCGAGAGCCGTTGTTTTTACTCCTTTTAGTACAGGAATGACTCCGTCTCCTAATACCGGACGCAGATTATCGATCTCAAATATTTTGATGCTCATAAGGGTAACTACCAAAAAAAGGATAACTGTCAAAGGTAATATAATTTCAAAAAGACGGGCTATCGGGTTAATGCCACCGATGATGAGATAAAGACCTACCCACATGAAAATCATAATAATTGCCCATGTAGGGGTACCCTCCAGAAGTAAATACCTTATAACTTCAGCCATTGAACGGAGCTGAAATCCGGAAGTCATAAGAAAATAACATATAATAACTAAACTAAGAAAACTCCCCACCCATTTTCCTACAATTTCATTGATGTATTGATAAAAGGTCTTATCGGGAAACTGTTGGCTTAATTTGACCATGATCACCCCTGCGATTATCGTGATAATCCCGCCTATTATAACGCTTATCCATACATCTGGTGTATGTACCTTCTCCGTCGATGATCTGGGTAGGGTGAGTAATCCTGTACCGAGTATAAAGTTGATGATAATGACAGCTGTTTGAGGAGTCGTGATTTGGTCTTTCGGATTGAGAATCATTCTTTAACCACCCTTTCACCGATAGGTTATCCTTTACGTATGGGATTTTTTGTATGCATCATCTTTGGACGGCGCTTCATCATCATAAGCGGCATGCGAACCATCAGGTCTTTCCATTCACTTAAGCGATAAGGAACGGCTGGACTCATATAAGGTACACCAAAGCTTTTTAATTTCACTAAATGGCTGGTCATTAAAAGAAAAAAGAGAATGACCCCGTATAATCCAAATGTGGCAGCACAAATCATAGCTGGAAAACGCAGAATCCGTAATGTAATTCCAATACTATAGTGCGGAATGGAAAATGATGATATAGCAGTTAATGCTACTACAATCACCAAAACAGGGCTAACGATCCCTGCCTGTACAGCAGCTTCCCCAATGATTAAACCGCCGACGATACCCATTGCCGGACCAATTGGCTTAGGCAATCGCAGTCCTGCTTCCCTCAGAATTTCGATGGATATTTCCATGAATAATGCTTCGATAAGTGCCGGAAACGGAACCCCGGACCTGGTTCCTATAATGGAGATGGCCAGTTTGGTCGGAATCAACCCTGAATGAAATGAGATGAAAGCTATATATAAAGACGGTGTAAAAAGAGCCAAAATAACTGTGAGATAACGGAGTAAACGTATGAATGTGCCAGGAATCCATCTTTCATAATAATCTTCTGGTGATTGTAACATCATGCTTAATGTAACTGGAACGATCAAAGCGAATGGCGTCCCATCCAATAAGATGGCCACCCGGCCTTCCATCAAAGCAGCAATCACGCGATCAGGACGCTCTGTATTCTGTACCTGAGGAAAAGGACTAAGGTAATTATCCTCGATGAGTTGCTCTACATAACCTGATTCCGGCACATTATCAATATCAATTTTCTTAATTCGATTTTCTACCTCTTGAACTAATTCGGGATCAACAATATCTTTAATGTAAGCGACAACTAAGTCTTTTCTTGACTGCTTACCTACTTGGAATTGTACTAACGATAAATTTTCAATTTCACCACTACCTCTTAAAAAAGATGTATTATCAACTAAAGATTCAGTGAAACCGATCCGTGGACCTCTGACTAATGCCTCTGATACCGGCTCTTCAACAGTCCTTGTTTTTAGTTTTGTTGTACCAAGGATTAGGGCATCCACTAATCCATCAATTAAAAGCGCGGTAGAACCTGTTAATACTTTTGATGCTAACTCTTTAATGGAACAAACTTCTTCTACCTCACTGATAGATAACACTTCATTTTTTATGAATTCTTTTGAAATGCTTCCTTTGATGTAAGGAAGATCTTGTTTATATTCTGCTGAAAAGTCAACCATCAATGATGTCATGATATGTTTATCAATGATGTCTTTATCTGATAATCCATCCGCAAAAATGATAATTGACCGAATACCGGTACGCCCTATATTAAATTCTCGAAAATGAACATCCCAATTATGTCCAATTTCTTGCTTAACCATTTCTAGATTTACATTAAAATTATCTGTAAACTGATCAGTTGAATCTTGGGAGGTATTTGCTTCTTGTTTGTCTTTATCGGTACCTTTTCCTTTTTTACCGATCTTTGATATCCACTCTTTCATTTTCATCACTCATCCTTTGAGTTGCGAAGCCGATTAAACAATTTGGAGATTAAATACGGAATAAGAAACACAATAAAAGCTTGTATAAAAACCTGCCATTCTGGAAGGTAGGAAACAATAGTTTTCCACATTTTCATCACCCTATACTTGTTTCAATTAGCCGCTAAAATTCCTTTAATTCTCAAATAGTATTAATATCTTCTACGTTTCTTATGCAATGAAGTTAAAAGCAATTAGCCGTATTTACATACTTTATACTTCGTATGTATTATGTGGGAAAATTGATTTTGAATATAATTGAGGAGAAGGAAGAGGCGAAATCGATGTCTGGGACTTATCCGAATGACTCATTGATTATAGTAGTGAGCTTTAATGAACATAGGCTTTACTTCTTAGAACGGGGGCTGACGTAAGCTCAAGACTTGAAATATAATTTTAAAAATATCAAGATCAAATTGAAATGATGTTCGAAATAACATATACTGAAAATTGAGAATTGTTTGTAAATATCACCCGATTTTGGGAAATTTCTGCATTAACCAACTTGAAATAAGAGATCCAAATCACAACCCGGAACATATTATCGAATTGTAAAGCCTGGTGTAAAAAGGACGGAATGAATGAGAATATTAGCTTTCGGTTAAGTTGTTCTTTATTTTTAAAAGTGATTTCAAAGGAGTGGAAAATGATGAATATATGGACAAGCTGCACACTGAGTTCAATTCTGGCACTTTCCTTATTAGCACCTTCCGTGTCTTTTGCTAATGAAAACTCAAATCATGGAGCCGCTGTGAGTAAGGAGACTGCCAGTCAGTATCCAATATTAAAGAAAGTAAATAAACCGGAAGAAGCGGGATTTTCGTCTGAAAGGCTGGAAAAAGTGGATCAGCTCATTGAAATGGAAGTGGCGGCCGGTTTCCCCGGTGCTGCCTTGATTGTCATAAAGGACGGAAAGATCGTTAAAAATGAAAGCTACGGGTACAAACAGAAGTTTAATGAACATACAACTCTTAAGAAGTTTCAAAAAATGGGAAATGACACGTTATTTGACCTTGCTTCAAACACGAAGATGTATGCAACCAATTTTGCCATTCAGAAATTAGTCAGCGAAGGCAAGCTGAATATCCAGGCAAGAGTGCAGCAATACATTCCTGAATTCAAAGACACAGAGGAGGATGTGATCAAAGGAAAGGATAATCTGAGGGTTATTGATGTTCTACATCATACTGCAGGGTTTAGACCCGACCCGCAATACCATAATCCAAAGGTTTCGAAAGAACTTTATTCCCAGGAGCGGGATAAAACCATCGAGTTCATTTCCAAGACACCGCTCACATATGTACCTGGAACACAGAATGTCTACAGTGATGTGGATTATATGCTGCTTGGTGCCATTGTTGAAGAAGTAACGGGTCAGCAGCTTGATGTCTATGTTGAAAATGAATTGTACAAGCCGCTTGGTTTGAAAAATACTAAGTTCAATCCTCTGCGAAAGGGCTTTAAGCCAAGGGATTTTGCCGCAACCGAATTGCTTGGCAACACCCGGGATGGCGTGATAGATTTCCCTAACATTCGTACATACACACTTCAAGGGGAAGTCCATGATGAAAAAGCCTTTTATTCGATGGGGGGTGTTTCAGGGCATGCCGGCCTTTTCTCCAATACGAAAGATATGGCCGTCCTTCTGCAGGTGATGCTGAATGGCGGGGGATACGGTAAACATACGTTGTTTGATCAAGAAACAATCGATGAATTCGTCGCACCTTCCCAGATGAATCCTACATATGGTCTTGGTTGGAGACGAAATGGCGATGCTAGCATGGAGTGGATGTTCAGTCCTCTCGCAAGCGACAGTGCCTATGGTCATACTGGATGGACCGGGACGGTCACGATCATTGATCCGGAAATAGATTTAGGGATCGTTTTACTAACTAATAAAAAGCACTCTCCGCTCGTCAATCCTGTAGCCAATTCCAATCAGTTTTTTGGCGACCTCTTCAAAACAGGAAGCTATGGAAGTGTTGTAACTGCGATTTATGAAGCATTGGAAACGAATGAATAAACGGATATACGGATATCTCCATAAAGTTTAAGACCTCCCATTAATGTCGGGAGGACTTTTTTCTTGTTCTATCAGAATGTCTGGAAGCTTTATTCCATACAGTTTGGGCAAGGATCAGGTTTTTATATGCTCCGTCTTGATGGAGCAAATTATCATGGGCACCTTGTTCGATGATTTCCCCATTTTGTACAACGATGATGCATGTTTAATTGTCACTAATCTATGGAACCGAACAATTTCATGAAGGCATTAATCTGGTTATCCGGGACGATCTGGGGGACGAATTGGACCTTTGTATGGGCGTTATTGCCGTGGTTGTTCGACTGCTTTCGGGAGTGATGAATTATCCCCCTAAAAGAACTATTTTAAAAAATATATTGACCGAACAGCCTGTATCCGCTTACAATAATATTTAGTTATTAGTGTATTTAGAAAATTGTAAAAGAGGTACCTGCATGACAAAGGAATTCGACAGAAGAATTGGGCGCCATGCAATCATGTACGCATTTGCGGACGAAGAGGAAGAAGTCATATTGACGAATGAACTTAAGCGGATGGATTGGCTTTATGGAAAAGGTAAAGTCGGTTCAATGGAGCTGCAGAAAATAGTTGCGGCCATTGAGACATCTGCGAAAAGACTTGGATTGGTCAATCCCGATATGTATCGTGAAATGCATGCGCTGTATCATGCGATCATCGAAGCACTCCAAGGAGTGACACGCGGCCAAGTCGAGCTTGGCGGTCTTTTGAGGACTGCGGGCCTTCGGTTTGCAATCGTTCGGGGCAGGCCGTTTAAAAACGGGGCCGAAGGTGAATGGATTGCTGTCGCCGTGTATGGAACGATTGGAGCACCGGTTCGGGGATTTGAACATGAAGCCGTCGGTTTGGGAATTAACCACATTTAAATAATTAAAAGCCTATAGTTATTTAGTGAAATAGGGGGCTGTATTGATAGACTGGATAAGTCTGTCAATATGGCCTCCTTTTGTTTGTTTAAAAAAAGAATAGGGGTGCAGGAAATGATTATGTTAACGGGCCAAACTTTAACGATTGAAGAAGCGAAAAAAGTATTGTATGGAGAAGCATTTGTCTCTGCTTCAGCCGAGAGTGTAAAGAAAGTGGAAAAAAGCCGCGAAGCGGTTGAAAATATCGTGAAACAAAAGAAAGTCGTCTATGGCATCACAACAGGTTTTGGAAAGTTCAGCGATGTTTTGATTGATGCAGAGGACGCTGAGCAGCTACAGTGGAATTTGATTCATTCCCATGCGTGCGGAGTCGGGGAACCATTTCCAGAGGTGGTTTCGAGAGCTATGGTCCTTCTCCGTGCCAACGCGCTATTAAAAGGGTTCTCCGGCGTCCGTCCTATCGTCATTGAACGTTTGATCGATCTTTTGAATGCTCATATCCACCCGGTCATCCCTCAGCAAGGTTCTCTTGGGGCAAGCGGGGACTTGGCGCCGCTTTCGCATTTGGCGCTAGTATTGATGGGAGAAGGGGAAGTGTTTTATAAAGGAGAGCGAATGGAGGCCATCGCAGCTTTATCGAAAGAAGGCATTCTTCCAGTGACACTTAAAGCAAAAGAAGGTCTTGCATTAATTAACGGAACACAGGCCATGACGGGGATGGGCCTCGTAAATTACATTGAAGCCGAACAGCTGGCCCATCAAACTGAAGCGATTGCTTCACTGACTTTAGAGGGATTACGCGGGATTGAAGATGCCTTTGATCCGGATGTTCATCTAGCACGGGGTTACCGCCAGCAAACAGAGGTCGCTGAACGGATTAGCCGCATGATCAGCGGCAGCCAGCTCATCACCAAGCAAGGAGAACTGCGGGTTCAGGATGCTTATTCCCTTCGCTGCATCCCGCAAGTGCATGGGGCATCATGGCAAACTCTTGATTATGTAAAAGAAAAATTGGAAATTGAAATGAATGCAGCGACGGATAATCCGCTTATTTTTGACGATGGGGAAAAGGTTATTTCAGGAGGGAACTTCCATGGACAGCCGATTGCATTTGCGATGGACTTCATGAAAATCGCTGTTGCCGAGCTTGCAAATATTTCAGAGCGCCGGATTGAGCGACTCGTCAATCCTCAGCTGAATGATTTACCGCCATTCTTGAGCCCTTCACCTGGCTTGCAGTCTGGAGCGATGATCATGCAATATTGTGCGGCTTCCCTAGTCTCTGAGAATAAAACACTCGCACATCCTGCAAGTGTTGATTCCATTCCATCTTCAGCGAACCAGGAAGACCATGTAAGTATGGGAACGATTGGCTCACGGCACGCACATCAAATCATCCAAAACGTTCGCCGTGTTTTGGCGATTGAGCTCATTTGTGCCTTACAAGCGGTTGAATACCGTGGAATAGAGAAGATGGCCCCGTTTACAAAAGAGTTTTATACGGAAGCAAGAAAGCTCATTCCAAGCATTACACAAGATCGTATCTTTTCAAAGGATATTGAAGCAACGGCAAGCTGGTTACTGCAAATTGACTGGAATTCATTTATTCATAGGAGTTTACCTACAACATAATATGAAGCTCGGAATATCCGAATGAACGTTAGGCTTATAGCCCTTTGCTTTGGGCTTTAAGCCTAACACCCTTATGTAAATGCTACAAAGATCCCAGAAATCCAAAAAAGGTCTAAGCATTAGAGAAAATGACCTTGAAATAGTAATAAATGCAGGAAATGACTATTGATGGAATGATCGACTTTACCTATTCGTGCTAGATTAAACATGCATTTTTGGAGGGGAATCTAATTTGGAAAATCGGCAATTGCAACCACCTGTCATAAATGAAAAAAACCAGCCTTCAAATACTTTACAAAGGAAGCTAAAAGCACGCCACCTTACGATGATTTCGCTGGGCGGTGCAATTGGAACAGGGCTGTTTCTCGGAAGCGGGCCAGCCATTCACTCTGCGGGGCCTGGCGGTGCTTTGGTCGCTTACACCGTAATTGGCATAATGGTTTATTTTATTATGACAAGCCTTGGAGAACTGGCATCATTTATGCCGGTCAGCGGAGCTTTCAGTACCTATGCTTCGCGTTTCATCGACCCGGCATTAGGGTTTGCGCTTGGTTGGAACTATTGGTTCACTTGGGCAATGACTCTTGCTGCGGAACTATCTGCCGCAACGATGGTTATGAAGTTTTGGTTTCCTGACAGCTCGTCTTTTTTATGGAGTTCATTGTTTTTAGTTTTGATATTCTTATTGAATTACGTATCCGTTAAAGGGTATGGCGAAGGGGAGTATTGGTTCTCCCTCATCAAAGTGGCGACCATCATCATTTTCATAGTTGTCGGAATATTGATGATATTCGGGATCATGAACGGAGAGGCGATTGGTTTTAAAAACTTCACAGTTGGTGACGCTCCGTTTGCCGGTGGTTTTTTGGCAACATTGGGTATTTTCATTGCTGCTGGATTTTCTTTTCAAGGAACAGAAATAGTCGGCGTTGCAGCCGGTGAAAGTGAAGACCCGGCAAAAAATGTACCACGTGCAGTTCGCAGCATTTTTTGGAGAATCTTCCTCTTTTATATCCTGGCCATATTGGTTATCGGATTGATCGTTCCTTATACGAATGGCAGTCTGCAGGGACACACGATCATGGTTAGCCCATTTACGATGGTGTTTGAAAAAGTGGGACTGGCATTCGCTGCTTCCGTGATGAATGCCATCATTTTGACAGCCGTATTATCCGCAGGTAATTCGAGTCTTTACGTGACAAGCCGAATGTTATACTCCATGGCAAAAGAAGGGCTGGCACCGCGTATTTTTGGCAAACTTAACAAACGCGGCGTTCCCATTTGGGGATTGGTTGTCACTTCACTTGTAGGGATGTTGGCCTTTTTTGCTTCCATTTTCGGTGATGGAGTCATTTATATTTGGCTTATGAATGCGGTTGGAGTCACTGGATTTATATTTTGGCTCGGTATAGCGGCAAGCCATTACCGCTTTAGAAAAGCTTATATTGCTCAAGGGTATTCACTGGATGATCTTCCCTATAAATCCAAGTGGTTTCCTTTCGGCCCGATATTTTCCTTTGCACTTTGTTTCTTCGTATTATTGGCGCAAAACTATCAGGCCTTCATTGGCGATGACATTAACTGGGCAAGTGTGATCGCTGCCTATCTTGGCATCCCATTCTTTTTGATAATGTGGCTTGGTTATAAGTTCATTAAGAAAACAAAAGTAGTTCCGCTAGAGGAATGCAAAATCGATTTTGATGAACATAGGAATGCCAATTAGTATGTATTGATAAAATGCATCAGCCTTGAAATGGAATTGTTGTTTCAAGGTTTTTTTCTGTATATGTGACACATTCCCATGTGTGTCTGCATTAAACTATAACCTATAAAAATAGTATCAAATTCCAATCTTGCCAGATCCGGAATCGCTAATTTTGCCCGTGATTTATGACTGAAAATCGCTTTTTCCGTTTTTTGGATCATTTCTGATTTTAAAAAAACTGAAAAAAATTTGTAGCGAATGATGGGCGTTTATGATTATAGGAAGCCAAAGTGTTGGTATATCAAGGTTTTTAGAGTCTTTGGGAACCTTTAGAATCTATGGCGTAAATGGGCTTTTTAGGCAAGAATTCCGTCCCACATCATTTGAACTTATATTAATTCTTTGTTAAGGTAATGAAGTACTTTAGGGTTACAGGTTCATTCCGTGTGTGCTCGGACTGAACAAAACTCTAAAATAAAAATCCATTATATTTCAGTTGGAATATGCTGTGCCTGTTAGTTTCCTCAATTGTATTGCACCTCTTTTCCCTGCAAAGCTCAAATTAGACACATTGGGAATCCCATAATCATATTTCTATGCGTTTTGGTGTTATACTGCACTGCAAGTACCATTCCACCTGGTAAAGGAAATGAAGTACTTTAGAGGGTAGTCGTAAGTCCATCATCAGGACAAAACTCTAAGTGGAAATCGTTTATATTACAGTTGGTATATGTTGTGCCTGCTAGTTTCCTCAGTTGTGATTGCACCTCTTTTTTCCTACTTGAAATGCTCAATTTATCACACATAATATAATCCAAGTAAAGAATTATTTCTTGGGAATAATAAATTTAGATTATTTTTTTATCCACGTTATGACCTGTGTCACTGAATAAGTGTCACTTCCGCTTTTTCGAAGAAAAAGTAATGGGGTGGAATTTCGGTAATTTGAAGCTACTTGTGCATTAATAATCATCACTCGCATAAACCGGGGAAATTCAGCAAAACTGAATATCATATGGGCAACTATTAGAATGAGGTGACTTGATGAAGCCGTATGTAGAAGTCAGAAATGTCTCGAAAATTTTTGGCAAATCTCCAAAAGCAGCAACAGACTTATTGAAGCAAGGCAAATCGAAAAAAGAAATCTTGAAGGAAACGGGACAAACGGTCGGAGTGAATAATGTTAATTTCGAGATTTATCCCGGCGAGATTTTTGTCATCATGGGCCTATCAGGAAGCGGGAAATCCACTTTGATCCGCATGTTCAATCGTTTGATCGATCCCACTTTGGGTGAAATCTTAATTGATAATGAAGATATCGTGAAGATGAACGCTGCCAGGTTAAGGGAAGTCAGACAAAAGAAAATAAGCATGGTCTTTCAGAACTTTGCTTTATTTCCGCATAAAACGATATTGGAAAACGCTGAATTCGGGCTCGAAATTCAAAAAGTGGATCCAGCAAAACGTCATGAAAATGCGATGAAGGCTCTCGAGGCCGTTGGTTTGAAAGGCTACGAAAATCAGCTGCCATCACAGCTTAGCGGCGGTATGCAGCAAAGGGTTGGGCTAGCCCGAGCACTCGCAAGTGATACGGATATCCTATTGATGGATGAAGCCTTTAGTGCCCTTGATCCATTGATTCGTAAGGATATGCAGGATGAACTGATTCAAATCCAAGATCAGTACAAAAAAACGATCATTTTCATTACCCATGATCTTGATGAAGCATTAAGAATCGGGGATAGAATTGCCCTTATGAAAGATGGAAGCGTCATTCAATTGGGTACCCCTGAACAAATCATGATGAATCCAGCCAATGAATTCGTCGAGAAGTTTGTGGAAGATGTTGATCTCTCAAAAGTATTGACAGCGTCTCATGTGATGATACGCCCAGAGAAGATTGCGGTGGACAGAGGCCCGAGGGTTGCCTTGGAAATCATGCGCAAACAAGGGTATTCCAGCATTTTCGTTGTGGATAGGAAGCAGACGTTATTGGGGGCCGTGACAGCTGAACAGGCTCGTCAGGCAATGAGCAATGATCAATCGATCTCTGAAGTGATGACAACTGACATCCCAACTGTAAAAGAGGATGAATTACTTGGAAACCTCATGGATGTGATGGCGACTTCAAGCTTGCCGATCTCAGTGATCGATGATCAGAACAGAATTAAAGGAATTCTTCTTCGCGGTGCCGTCATCGGTGCTTTGGCCGGAAATAAAGATTCCTTGAATGAAATGGAGAGTGAATAATTCAATGAATATGCCGAAAATCCCACTAGGAGCTTGGGTCGATTCTTTAGTGGATTGGATAACCATTGTATTTGCTGGATTATTTACACTTATTACGAATGGGATCGAAGGACTACTGGATATCCTGGTCGATGTAATGAGTGCTGGACCTTCCATCGTGTTAATTATAGTGCTAACCCTTCTGGTTACCTATACAAGCAGATGGCCCTTAGGGATATTTACATTCATCAGCTTACTATTGATCGATAATCTTGGTTATTGGGAATCAAGCATCCAAACACTGGCGATCGTTATATTGTCAGGAGTCTTAACGATAGTGATCGGGATACCGATCGGAATATGGTGTGCCCAAAATAACACGGTGCGTAAGATCGTTACCCCGATATTGGACTTCATGCAAACGATGCCTGCATTCGTTTATTTGATTCCGTCAATTTTATTCTTTGGAATAGGGGTAGTACCGGGGATCATTGCGTCATTCATTTTCGCAATCGCACCGACAATCCGTATGACCAATCTTGGGATTCAAGAAGTGCCTAATGATCTGATCGAAGCATCGGATGCTTTTGGTTCAACCAGCAGCCAAAAGTTATTCAAGGTACAAATACCTTTGGCTACTCCAACGATTATGGCAGGAGTCAACCAAAGCATCATGCTGGCATTATCCATGGTTGTTACAGCCTCATTGGTTGGAGCACCCGGACTTGGGGCGGATGTCTACAGGGCTGTCAGCCAAATTAATGTGGGGCAAGGATTTGAAGCAGGGTTATCCATCGTAATCATTGCAATCATACTTGATCGTATCACGCAAAACCTTCGTAAACCAGCTTACGAACATATCATTAGCAGGAAAATCATTTTTACAATACTGGCCTTACTAGTTGTGGGTACTGCACTATTCAGTGCTTTTACAAACGATACGGCTGTAAAAGGGGATAAAAATAGTTTTGCTGCCAAAGCCAATTATGAAATCATCGGAATTGAACCTGGAGCAGGATTGATGAAGTTGACTAAAACGGCTATAGATGATTATAAGCTGGATGATTGGAAGTTGGTTGAAGGGTCTTCGGCGGCAATGGTTGCTGAATTGAAAAAAGCGATTGATAAAAAAGAGCCAATCGTCGTTACAGGATGGTCACCGCATTGGATGTTCTCAAAATATGACTTGAAATATCTCGAAGATCCGAATGAATCCTTTGGCGGGGCTGAAAATATCAATTCGATTGCCAGAAAAGGCCTGGAGCAAGATGCCCCCGGCGCTTATAAAATTCTTGATCAATTCTTCTGGGATACTAAAGATATGGAAGATGTAATGGTCAAAGTTACTGAAGGTATGTCTCCTTCAGAAGCAGCAGAAAAGTGGATAAAGGAAAATCAGGACAAAGTATCCAAATGGACCCAAGGAGCACAATCAGGAAATGGTGAAAAGATCAAACTGGTTTATGTTGCCTGGGACACTGAAATTGCCAGTACAAATGTGATTGGCAAGGTTCTGGAGCAAAATGGTTATGACGTAACATTAAGTCAAGTTGAAGTCGGACCAATGTTTGCCGGCGTTGCAAACGGAAGTGCGGACGCAATGGTAGCTGCATGGCTCCCGGGAACACATCTTGAATATTATAATAAGTATAAAGCTGAAATGGTTGACCTTGGACCAAACTTAAAAGGAACAAAGAATGGTCTGGTCGTACCGGATTACGTTGATATTGATTCGATTGAAGACTTGAAATAAGGAAACGCGGGAATTTCAGAAATGAAATTCCCGCTTTTTTTATTTTAAAGGGAAGGGGATTTTATGGGAAAAAAGCGGCAAAGAATTAATGCGAGAAGTCAAACGTTTGAAATTGGAGGAGGATTAGTCATATCGTCAGCGATTTGGTTTAAAAAGTGATACGCAAAAAGCAGGTGTTCAATATAGCTTTTTGAAGATAAACGTGATGTAAGCACGTCAGTAGTTAGCCGCAAAAATTCAGTTCATGTAAGACCTATCCAGCTTAATTTTGAACGTGGCTTAGGATTGAACTGAAGGACGACAGTATACATCCAGTTTTATTTCTATAATACCAGTGACGTTAAATCGCCCAAATAAATTGAGGGCGATTTTTTCTTTCATCAGAGGTAACACATTACTTGTTATGTATCCTATTTCAGTAACCGAAGCGAAAATAGAAATTCTTGTTAACCGACATGTTAAAGAACCATTTTATACAAGTTGAGTTTATTACAGGTGCAAAAATAGTTCCCATTCCTGAGAAGGCATCAAGCTTGATGAGAAGGTCTTTTTAAGGGGAATGGTGGCAAAATTGAGAATTTATAAAGTGTGGGGTGTGCAAAACAAGCGGTTTTACAGGAGAAATTAGTTGGCATGGTTTTTGCTTATATAAATAAGAGTAAGTTCAGAAAGGAGGGAGAGCTGAATAGCCAACTATTCGGCTTTGTTGGTAAGAGTCTCGGAGAGAATGACGACTATTAAAGTACTCCTCTCCATTGTTTCAGGAACTATTGTCGGATTCGTACTTGGTTTGCTCGGCGGATATGGATCAATTTACGGACGATATGGAATATACATCGTGAATCCTGGTACAAACAAATATTCCTGGTGTATTTACCTGTGGGGTGTTCAAGATCATAAATACGGCCAAGCAATTACTGCTGCAGGAAGTGGTTGTTATGGCTGCTCTGGATTACGAAAGATATCTTGATGCAAGAGCGATCAAGTAATGGAGACAATCTTATAACATTAAGAACAAAATATAGGGAGGATTGTAATAATGAAAGAGATCAAAACTAAGCAAGAGTTTGACGAGGCGATTTTATCAACAAAACCAGTTGTTGCCAAATTTTATGTTGAATGGTGCCCAGACTGTCAGAATACCAATTTATTCATGCCGATTGTAGAAGAAGCGTATAAAGAAAAGATAGATATGATCGCAGTAAATCGAGATCATTTTCCGGAACTATTAGAGAAGCTAGATGTGTTTGGAATCCCAAGCTTTATTGCTTTTCAAGAAGGGAAGGAACTTAATCGCTTTGTAAGTAAAGTCGGAAAAAGCCAGGAAGAGGTTGAACAGTTTCTCAATCAAATCGTGGAGGAAAGTGGAAAATTAAAAAGATAATCATTTACTAATACTGAAACTCAATTAGAGCTGCTCTACTTTGTAACATTAATCAGAGACCAGCATTAATCTGAAGCCAATAAATATTGAATAGTTACTCAATATTTATTGGCGATATATTCAAAATCACCGGTTTTATCAACTTATTTTTTGCATAGGAACTATACAGCGTGTAGGGATAGAAGAGAAGAATATATAACTTTTAATATAACTTTTTTGCTTTAGGGGATTATGCTCGCATTTGTTGGAGGGGGAGTTGTCGGCGGAACAGTCAGAACTTGGCTGGCAGTGCTCTTAAGCAAACAGCAGCGTAAGCTCCATTATGTATTTTCAGTGTTGTTATGTTGGTCTCCATTTATATGCTAATCATAAATGCTGAAGTATCAGATTGGTGAGCTACTATATAAAATTGAGATGAGGAGATTAGAATGGCAAATATGAAGAATGAGACACATTACAAAATTTTGATTGTAGGAGGGGGCAGTGCCGGAATTACGGTTGCAGCCCGTCTCCTGCGTGAATCTCGCACTCTGAGTGGAAACGTTGCCATCATTGAGCCTGCGACAAAACATTATTATCAGCCATTATGGACACTTGTGGGAGCTGGCGAAGCTGACAAAACTGTGACACAAAGGGAGGAAGCATCCGTTATTCCGAGCGGAGCCGTGTGGGTTCAGGATGCGATAACCACTTTTGAGCCCGATGAAAATGCTGTTGTAACAGCATCCGGAAAGAAACTGCACTACGAATATCTAGTTGTCGCAGCCGGGATTCAAATTGACTGGCATAAAATCAAAGGTTTAAAAGAGAGTATTGGAAAGAATGGTGTATGTAGTAATTACTCTTATGATTATGTTGATGGCACTTGGGAGGCGATCAGAAACTTCAAAGGGGGGACTTCCATTTTCACCAACCCGAACACGCCGGTAAAATGCGGTGGGGCTCCTCAAAAAATTATGTATATGGCAGAAGACTATTTCAGAAAATCAGGAGTTCGCGAGCAATCTTCGGTTATTTTTGTTTCAGGTAGCCCATCCATATTCAATGTGAAAAAATATGAACAGGCACTAAATAAGATAATAGAACGAAAAGAAATAGAGACATATTTTATGCATCATCTTATTGAAATTGATGGTGAGAATAAGCGAGCGACATTTGAAAACCTGAACACGAAAGAGCGCGTGAATATGCATTATGACATGATACATGTGGTACCACCGATGAGCGCTCCTGATTTTATCAAGAATAGTTCGCTCGCAGCTAGTAATGGATGGCTGAATGTGGACAAATATACACTTCAGCATCAACACTATGACAATATATTTGGCATAGGTGATTGCACAAACCTGCCTACATCGAAAACGGGGGCTGCGATTCGTAAACAAGCGCCAGTGCTTGTGAAAAATTTGCTTCATCGGATGCGTGCCAAACTTATGGTTCATAAATATGACGGCTATACATCATGTCCGCTTGTTACCGGGTATGGGCGGCTTATACTGGCTGAGTTCAATTATGATTTACAGCCGCAAGAAACCTTTCCAATCGATCAATCCCGTGAGAGGTTCAGTATGTATTTATTAAAGAAAAACTTGCTTCCCATTATGTATTGGAACGGAATGCTTAAAGGAAAGATGTAAAAACGTTGACAGCCATAACACAACCTAAGTATCCGAGGTGCTTGAAAGGAGAAGGATTTATGCTATTGAAGTATTTTTATGATGAGAAACTGGCTCAAGCTTCATACCTTGTGGGGTGTCAGGCTACCGGTGAAGCGATAATTGTCGATCCGTCACGTAACATAGAACCTTATATAAAAACGGCAAGAGCACATGGTGTGAGGATCGTGGGCGTAACGGAAACACACATCCATGCCGATTTTTTGTCTGGTTCGCTGGAGCTGGCTTCCAGGCTTGAAACGACATTGTATTTGTCTGATGAAGGAAGGCCGGACTGGAAATATGAGTACGCAACTGGGTATGACCACCGCTTTCTGAGAAATGGAGATGTATTTGCCATTGGAAATATCCATTTTGAGGTGGTACACACACCAGGACACACACCTGAGCATATATCGCTGCTCGTAACAGATGGAGGGGCATCTACCAAGGATCCGCTCGGCATATTTACCGGAGATTTTGTATTTGTGGGTGATGTGGGGCGTCCCGACTTATTAGAAAAAGCCGTAGGGGTACATGGTTCCTCAGAAAAAATGGCACGCATGATGTTTCGGTCATTGCAACAATTTAAAAACTTTCCAGATTATTTGCAAGTATGGCCAGGGCATGGAGCGGGCAGTGCCTGTGGTAAAGCGCTAGGTGCGATCCCGTCGTCAACCATCGGCTATGAAAAACGGACAAATTGGGCACTGCAATATAATGATGAAAATCTCTTTGTTGAAGCGTTGTTGGCTGGGCAGCCTGAGGCACCCCCTTATTTTTCAATGATGAAGCGGTTGAATAAAGATGGAGCGCAACAAATCCGAAGGATAGCAGCACCACTTCCAATGGTGGGCCCAATTGATATTGTGCAGGAGTGGACGGAACAGGGAATAGTCTTGGATACGCGTCCGGCCAGTGAATTTGCCACCAAGCATATACGAGGCTCAATTAATATTCCATATAACAAATCATTTGTAACGTGGGCGGGGTGGCTGTTGGATTATGACTTGCCTATATATCTTTTGGCAAGCAATGATGATGTTGCAGATATTGTAAAAGATCTCCAGTCCATTGGGTTGGATCGCGTCATTGCAACATTGGACCCATATATCATTGAGCAGGCTGGCGAAACTGATTCACATGTTATGAAATATGAAGAAGTGACAATGGACATGATAGATGACGCAATTCAAACAGAAAGCATCTATGTGCTAGATGTCCGAAGCATGGCCGAATGGCAGGAAGGCCATTTTCCAAAAGCTAATCATGTCATGCTTGGCCATTTGCAAGAACAGGCACCTAAACTTCCACATGATAAACCCATTTTGGTTTATTGCAAAACCGGAGGAAGATCGGCCATCGCTGCAAGCCTTTTGCAAGTTCATGGTTTTAAAGAAGTACAAAGCCTTGTAGGCGGTTATGAGGAATGGCGAAAACGGAAGAAATTGTGACCCACCAGAAATCTTAATGAAATCTTTTAATTTTATCATCCATGGGAAAATATTTCCTAAGATTGCAAAAGTGCTATTGCTTGGGATGAAAGGGTTTTAAAAAAAAGATCACGTGTTTAGGGTAATCAAACAAGATCTTCTAAGAAAATAAGGAGATTTTATAAGAGAAATGGGTTGGCATGACAATTGCATATATAAAGAGGCAAGGTACACAAGCAAACATGAGAAGGAGAGATACTCGATGAAATATAATTTTGACCAAGAAATCCGTCGACTGAACACAGACTGCGAAAAGTGGGATGATCTTGAAAATCATTTTGGCGTAAAGGATGTTATACCGATGTGGGTGGCCGATATGGATTTTCAGTCTCCACAACCTATCATCGAAGCATTAAAACAACGTGTGGAGCACGGTGTTTATGGCTACACGCTTAGACCGGACTCGTACATGGAATCCATTGTTGGTTGGCTGAAAAGAAGACATCGATGGTCCATTGAGAAAGAATGGATTACCCACAGCCCAGGAGTGATTCCAGCCCTATCGTTGGCGATTCAGTCCTTCACGCAGACAGGGGACAAAATAATTATCCAACCTCCTGTATACCATCATTTTGCTCGTGTAGTCCAAGCGAACGGCCGTGAAATTGTAAACAACCCGCTTAAGCTTGAAAATGGGCGTTATTCCATAGATTTCGAAGATCTAGAGGCAAAGATAGATTCATCGGTAAAAATGTTGATTCTGTGTAGTCCTCATAACCCGATCGGAAGGGTATGGAGCAAAGAAGAATTGACGAGATTGGGACAGATTTGTATGAAGCATAACATTCTCGTTGTCGCAGATGAAATTCATTTTGACTTTGTTTATAAGACACATACTCACATTCCTTTTGCCTCTATATCAGAAGAGTTTGCGAACCATTCTCTTACCTGTATTGCGCCAAGCAAAACTTTTAACCTGATGGGTGTACAGACGTCAAGTATCATTATTCCAAATCAGCAACTGCGCGATAGGTATGATCGAGAACTGAATACATTATCTATTGGTTCGCCGAACATATTTGGCGTTGTTGCGTTAGAGGCTGCTTACCGACACGGAGAAGAATGGCTGGATCAGCTTCTTGAATATTTGCAGGAGAATTTGGAGTTCACTCTGAATTACTTCAGCAAAAACATCCCGCAAATCAAAGTCATCCAGCCTGAAGGCTCATATCTTGTATGGCTTGATTGCCGGGAATTGGGAGTTGAAGAAATGGATCAATTTATGTTGCGCCGAGCAAGGGTTGCAATGAATGGAGGGCAGATTTTCGGTAGGGAAGGTGAAGGGTTTATGCGGCTCAATATTGCTTGTCCACGTTCGATGTTGAAAAATGCTCTCGGTGGCATAGAAAAAGCTGTCTCCTCTTTGTGCAAAGCGTAGAAATTTATTTTATAATAAATTTATTTTATTATTTCATAAAGCGCAATAGCAGAGGAGGATAATATGGCAGGCTTTATCGGCATGCAGCAGTTTATTCAAGATTACGCTGAGAACACAGCAGGAATCCTTGGTCTGGATATAACCGTGCTTGATGAAAAGGGCGTTCGTATTAGCGGAACTGGCTACTATAAAGATCTCATTGGCAAAACGGCTCCGGAAGGCTCCTTTTTCAGAATGATATTGGAAACAGGGGAGCCTGGAGTGGTTTACGATGTGAAAAAAGATGAGTCGCAGTGTAGGAGTTGTAAATTCGTAAATCAATGCAAAGAACTCGCTACCATCGGGTTTCCTATTGTAAAGCAAGACAAACCAGTTGGCGTCATCGGCATGATTGGTTTTTCCCATGAACAAAAGGAGAAAATGATTATAGAATCAGAGAATCTGATCCAGTTTCTACGCAATGTTAGTACATTGTTAGTCAATAAATTAGCAATGCTGGACCCTGATAAAGAACCGGGTTGCAAAATTCAAGAAGAGATACCGATCCCCCAAAAAGCTATTTCTTTTGAAAACATTCTTGGTAAGGATTCCGGGCTTCAAGATGTTATTAAAAAAGCTAGACGGATTATAAACAGCCCATCCACTGTTTTGATAAGGGGAGATAGCGGTACGGGAAAGGAATTATTAGCCAAAGCGATTCATTTTGAAAGCAAGCGCCGAATGCATTCATTTGTGGCAGTAAATTGCGCAGCCATACCTGAGAGCTTGTTGGAAAGTGAGTTGTTTGGTTACGAGGGCGGATCATTTACCGGCTCGAGTCGGAATGGGAAAATGGGGAAATTTGAATTAGCGCACAAAGGAACCATTTTTCTTGATGAAATTGGTGATATGCCGCTTTTCTTGCAGCCAAAGTTATTACGGGTTTTACAAGAAAGAGAGATTGAAAGAATCGGTGGAAAAAAAGCAATCGAGATTAATGTACGGGTGATTGCAGCCACTCACCGAAACTTAGAGGAAATGGTGCGAAACGGTACCTTTCGTGAAGATTTATATTATCGTCTCAATGTCCTCCCTCTCCATACCAAACCTTTGAGAGAACGGCGTGATGATATCACTTTGTATCTCGAACATTTCATTCATAAACATTGTAAGGTCATGCAAAGGTATCCTCTTAGACTTGACCCCATGCTGGAGCAATGGCTTATACGCTATGATTGGCCGGGGAATATACGCCAGTTGGAAAACGCCGTAGAATATATGGTCAATATGGCTGAATCAGATATCGTTGAATTCCATGATTTACCTGACTATCTCTTTCAACATGATCATCTCTCTGCCGATTGTAGAGGGTTAAGTTTGGAAGAAATGATTTCTGAATATGAAAAAGAAGTAATCCAGAACTATTTTCTGACTGAAAAATATCGAAATGATAAAGAACAAATTGCCCGGGAACTAAAGATTAGCCTGTCTACTCTTTATCGCAAGTTGGAAAAATACCAATTATGTTAACTTCGTTTAAAAGATTTCTATTTTACTCATTTAAAGTTACTTGAAATGAAAGAGAGAGTGCTCATATCAATTTCTCGCCTGAGTTTTTTGTGAGGATAAAAGCAGAAGGTAGAGGTATTTTAACAATTTACTGAAAGTTCTCTAAATAATCATAAATAGATTATTCAAAAGAACAGCCAGATGAGCCTTCCATACAAAGTATTTGAACTATGAGTAAAAAGGGGGATACACTATGGGGAAATTAGAAGCAGAGATAAGTAACACCCTAGAAGAGCGAAATTCAAAAGGATCATTACAAAGGAAGCTGCAATCCAGACATTTAACGATGATGGCTATAGGTGGCGCTATTGGAACTGGATTGTTTGTATCCAGCGGATCGACGATTAGCACTGCGGGGCCGGGAGGAGCGCTTGCTGCATATATTCTGGTAGGAATCATGGTCTATTTTGTCATGAATAGTTTAGGAGAGCTATCGGCCTTCTTACCGGTCCCGGGGGCTTTTGACATCTATGCATCAAAGTATATTGATCCTGCGTTAGGCTTTGCGTTAGGTTGGAACTATTGGTATACAACCGCAATAACGGTTCCTGCAGATTTGGTGGCCTCTACTCTTATTATGAAGTATTGGTTTCCGGACTCACCTTCTATCTTGTGGAGCGCACTTTTTCTGGGTTTGTTGCTAATCTTAAATGTTTTATCAGTCAAGGCATATGGGGAAAGTGAATACTGGTTTGCTGGTATTAAGGTCATCTCGATCATCGTATTTCTCGTTATTGGGGTTGCCATGATTTTTGGAATTATGGGAGGACATACGGTTGGGTTCAGTAACTTTACCCAAGGAGATGCTCCTTTCCATGGCGGGCTTGTATCTATCTTTAGTGTTGTGCTCATCGCGGGCTTTGCATTCCAGGGAACTGAGGTGATTGCGACGGCAGCCGGTGAAACCGAAAATCCATCGAAAAACGTACCGAAAGCCATTCGGTCAATCTTCTGGCGAATCCTTATTTTCTACGTGTTGACGATTTTTGTTATCGGTTTGATTATCCCTTATACGGATTCAAACCTGCTTAAATCCGGCGTTCAAAATGTATCTATCAGCCCCTTCACGCTTGTTCTTCAGAGAGCTGGGCTGGCATTTGCAGCTTCCGTCATGAATGCAGTGCTTCTTACATCTGTTTTATCAGCAGCAAATTCAGCAATGTATGCTTCTTCACGTATGCTATGGGCACTGGCGAAAGAAGGAAAGGCACCACGAATCTTTGCACGGCTTAACAGGAAGGGAATTCCCATGTGGGCCCTTTGTACAACTGCTTTTATAGGCCTTGCCTCTTTTTTGGCTTCACTTTTTGGAAATGGTTCAGTTTTTATTTGGTTGGTAAATGCTTCAGCCCTTACCGGATTTATCAAATGGTTCGGGATTGCCGTTAGTCATTACCGCTTCCGTAAGGCCTATGTAGCCCAAGGCAGAGATCTAAATGAATTGCCGTTTAAAGCCAAATGGTACCCGCTGGGCCCGGTTATCACGCTGTTATTTTTTGTGGTTTTCATTTTTGGGCAGACTCTTTTTTATGGAGATCAAATTAGCTGGGCAGAAATTATCGCCACGTATATAGGTCTTCCTATTTTCTTGCTTCTCTGGCTTGGTTATAAAATCATTAAGAAAACAAAAATAGTTCCTCTGATGGAGTGTGATTTTGAGCGCAAAGAATAAGAGGGAAGGCTTATGATGAATGTAAGCGTTTTATTCAAAGGGGAATTTAATTCTATTCCGTATTTATAGTATTACAAAAAAAGAGGTGGTTTATATGATAATAGAAGCAATCATAACAAAAGAAGCCCCAAAGGCTATCGGTCCTTATTCACAAGGTATTAAGGCAGGAAATATAATGTACACTTCAGGGCAGCTCCCAATTGATCCTGAAACAGGAGAAATGCCTGATAATATAGAGGAGCAAACAAGGATGTCATTGGAGAATCTTAAGAAGGTTTTAGAAGCGGCGGGATCAAGCTTACAGCAGGTAATAAAAACAACGGTTTTTTTAAGCGATATGAATCACTTTGCCGTGATGAATCAGGTGTATGGAGAGTTTTTCTCTGATAATTATCCAGCAAGAAGTGCGATTGAAGTTGCTCGTTTACCAAAAGATGCTTTTATTGAAATAGAAGCGTTGGCTATTATTTAATTATATGTAATTGAAAAGGGAAGGCAGATTGATATTCTACTTTCTTTAATGTAAATATGGCCAGTCTTAAACAGAAAATATCTGAGGAGTTTTAAAATGAATTTAGCACAATTTCCTAGACAGCGATATACACCAACAGATACACCCATTGAGAAATTACATCATTTTTCCGAAGTTCTTGGTGGCCCTTCTATTTATCTTAAACGAGATGATTTACTTGGTCTGACGGCTGGGGGAAATAAAACAAGGAAACTGGAATTCCTTGTTGCCGATGCATTGGACAAAGGCGCGGATACATTGATTACATGTGGAGGCATTCAATCAAATCATTGCCGCTTGACACTAGCTGCTGCGGTTAAAGAGAAAATGAAATGCATCCTTGTGTTGGAAGAGGGCCTTTCAAATTCTGAACCGGATTTTAACGGTAACTATTTTCTCTACCATTTATTAGGCGCTGAACAAATCAAAGTAGTGCCTAAT